>CAJXPH010000127.1 GCA_913057765.1 uncultured Campylobacteraceae bacterium | reverse complement strand
CTCGGAGATGTGTATAAGAGACAGACTTCAAATTCTTATTAATTTTAGTTATTTAGAAGTATGTTAATAAAAACATACTTCTAAAGGTTTTGTTATTTATAGAAACCTGTACCTATAAACATATCACCATCTATTCTTTTAATGTATGATCTTTTATCTGCAATCTTTTTCTTAATTGGATGTGACCATTTATAATCTAACCAACCTTCACCATCAGTTTTAGCAATTTTAATTAGCTCTTGAATTAACATTAAACCAGATGCATCTTTTAATTTATAAAGATTTTTTCCAACAAGTTTTGGATTTGAACCTAATGCTTGATTAACACCTTCAAAGTTATAAGCAAACATATATAGTTCACCTTTAATGAAAGCTCCATCTTTATTGTTAAACTCTTTTAGACAAGCTTCATTTCCTTTTTCTTTACAAAGCTTAACACCATCCTCAACAAAAGTTTGTACCTCTGCAACTGTTGCACCATAAGAAAATGATACTCCTAAAACTAACACCGCGCATAATTTAGATAATCTAGATAACATTGTCAACCCCTTTTAAGTTATTTAATAAAGTATAACACACAGATATGACATTTATGTGAGTTTTAAAAAGTTATTTTTAATATTTATAATTAATTTGTATATAAAAGTTTTATCTTAATTTCATATTAATTTCATTTTATTATTGTATAATTTCGAAAATTTCAATTAAAAAAGGATTCTTGTGAATAAATTTTCACGAATTGGATTTATTCTAGCAGCTGCTGGTTCGGCTGTTGGGTTAGGAAATATATGGAGATTCCCATATATTACAGGAGAATATGGTGGTGGAGCATTTATTTTAGTTTACCTACTTGCCATTTTATTTATTGGGTTAACAGTATTCTTAGCAGAAGCAGTTATTGGACAAAATGGACAATCAGATGTTTCTACTTCATTTGTAGCACTTTCTAAGTCAAAAAATGAAAACTGGAAATTTGCTGGATTTATGGTTGCAGCTGGATTAATTATCTTATCATTTTACTCTGTTGTATTAGGATGGATTTTAGATTATGTAATTACTTCATTTTCAACGCTACCTACAGAAGCAAGTGTGGCAGGTGCAAATTTTGAAAAACTAATTTCTGATGATATTGGTTCATTACTTGTTTATCATACTTTGATTGCTGGAACAGTAATATTTATTGTTTTAAAAGGTATTAAAGAAGGTATTGAAAAAATAAACTTAATATTAATGCCACTATTAGGATTAATCCTAGCTGGTTTATTAATATATGCAGTAACTTTAGATTCATTTTCTCAAGCAGTCTCATTTATGTTCACTCCTGATTTTTCTAAAATTGATAGTAGTGCATTATTAGCAGCACTAGGACAAGCGTTCTTTACTCTTTCGTTAGGTGTTGGTACAATTTTAACTTATTCTGCTTCATTACCAAAAAATGCAAACTTTGTTAAGTCTTCTATTCTAGTAGCTATTGTTGATACAAGTATTGCACTTATTGCAGGTCTTATTATTTTCACTTTTCTTTTTACAGCAGGAGCACCAAGTGCAGCTGGACCAGGACTAGTATTTATTTCACTTCCAGTTATTTTCTCAGGATGGGGAGTATTAGGACACATCATTGCAGTATCTTTCTTCGTTGCATTAGTATTTGCAGGTATTACGTCAGCTGTTTCTATGATAGAACCAGCATTAAGATTTTTTATTGAAAGATTCAAAATTTCAAGAAGAAGAGCAACTATTATTTGTGGAGGAACATTTTATGTTCTAGGTATTATTGCTTTATTATCTATGTCAAAATCATTTGGAGCTGAACTTACATTCTTTGGCAAAAATGCATTTGATATTATGGACTTTATGTCGTCATCAATAATGATGCCAATTGCAGCAATTATGATTTGTATTTTCCTAGGATATTTTGTTGATAAAGAAGTATTAAAAGAAAAGTTCACGGCACATACAAGTGAAACAGTATTTAATATCTGGTATTTCTTAATTAGAATTGTTGTTCCTCTTGCAATTATTGTTTTATTCTTGAATAAGTTAGGAGTAATTTAATGGCACCTAGGTTTTCTAGATTAGGATTTATTTTAGCAGCAGCTGGTTCTGCAGTTGGTCTTGGTAATATATGGAAATTTCCATATGTTACTGGAGAAAATGGTGGAGGTGCATTTGTTATTATATACCTAATTGCTATTGCATTTATTGGTCTTTCAATCTTTATTGGTGAATCATATATTGGTAAAGAATCAAGAACAAATGCAGCAGCTGGGTATCAAGAGATATCAGCAACAAAGAACAAACACTGGAGATGGGCTGGTTTCCAAATTTTTGCAGGAATTATAATCTTATCATTTTATGCATTTATTATTGGATGGATTATTAATTATATTTTAATCTCAATTTCTGGATTACCAACAACTATTAAAGAGGCTGAAGATACATTTACAAATCTTATTACACATGAGATTGGTACACAAATTCTTTTCCATACTCTTGTAGTTGCAACTATGATTTTCATTGGACTAAAAGGTGTTAAGAATGGTATTGAAAAGTTAAACTTAATTTTAATGCCTCTATTAGCTATCATTCTTTTAGGTCTATTGATGTATTCATTTACACTTGATTCATTTGGAAAAGCAATTGAATTTATGTTTATGCCTGATTGGTCTAAGATTAGCATAGATTCAGTCTTAGCGGCGGTAGGACAAGCATTCTTTACACTATCTCTTGGTATGGGTATTATTATTACATATTCTGCTTCTATGGCAAAAGATGCAAACTTTATCAAATCATCTGTATTCGTTGCAATCGTTGATACATCTGTTGCATTAATTGCAGGTGTAATTATCTTCTCTTTCCTTTTTGCAGCTGGAGCAAAAAGTACAGCTGGACCAGGACTTGTATTTATTTCACTACCACTTATTTTCGGAGGATGGGGAGTATTTGGTCAGATTATTGCAATTGCATTCTTCTGTGCTTTATTATTTGCAGGAATTACATCAGCAGTATCTTTATTAGAACCAACAGTAATGTATTTGATTGAAAAGTTCAAAATGACTAGAGTAAAAGCAACATTTATTACTTCTGGTTTTTTATATATATTAGGAATTTTTGCTTTATTATCAATGAGTGAAGACTATGGAACAATGTTAACATTCTTTGGCAAAAACCTATTTGATTGGATGGATTATTTAACATCGTCAGTAGCTTTACCAATTTCAGGATTTGTAACTTGTATCTTCTTAGGATATTTTGTTGATAAAAATGAATTAAGAACTAAATTTACTTCACAAGTAAGTGTGACAGTATTTAATATTTGGCTTGTATTAGTTAGATATATTGTACCTGTTGCAATCGCACTTCTATTTTTAAATAAATTAGAAGTTATATAATAAAAGGATTAAAAGCATTTTTTATGCTTTTAATCTTATTTCTCCTCAAAAATAACTACTTTATTCCGACCTGTATCTTTTGCTTCGTATAAAGCTATATCTGCTCTTTTTAATATACTATGCACATCTTTATCAACATTATTATTAAAGATGGCGATTCCCATACTTACCGTAAAGTTAATCAAAATATTTTCTTCTACTCTAATATTAAGATTCTCTATTTCTTTTCTAATTTTTTCACCAGTTTTATATGCTCCAGAAATTGATGTATTAGGGAAAACAATAGCAAACTCTTCTCCACCGATTCTTGTAATAACATCACTATCTCTTAAAAGTAATAATAAATTATCTGCAAGTTTTTTTAAGACTTCATCACCTACATCATGTCCATGGGCATCATTAATATTTTTGAATTTATCTATATCTAACATAATAAGACAAAGAGGTTCATCTTCTCTAACAGATAAAGCCATAAGTTCATCTATTATATTCTCAAAATAACGTCTATTATAAAGATTGGTTAAAGGGTCCCGTAAAGTCATTTCTTTTAATTTATTCTTTGAGTCTTCTAATTCTATGGTTCTATATTTCACTTTCATTTCTAAGGTGTTATTTACTTTTGTTAAATGATTTTTATATCTATTAAAAATATCTTCAACTTTTTTTGAGACTATAAGCATAATAAGCACACCAAAAGTTGTAATTAAAAACGAATATATTATTACTTTATAAATAGTATCATCCAAATTCTTTTTCATAAGTTTTTGTTTACTTTTTATATTTTCAAATATAATACTATTGTACATCCCCGTTCCAATTGCCCAATTAGTTTTTTTAAATAACTTTATATAAGAGATTTTTTCAGCAGGTTTATTAGTATTGGGGTCAATTGTTGCTAAATAACTTAAATAACCACCATTTGTATTAAAGGCTTTACTGATAATCTCTTGTACTAAATATCTACTTCTATTAGATAAATTCCATCTATTTTTACCAATTAATTCTTTTTTTACATGAGAAATAGTATTTCCAGATCTATCATAAGCAAATATATAATCACTCTTATCATAAGTAATAATATTTAATAGCTCTTGTAATTTCTTTTTTACACTTACTTCTATATCTTCTTTATATTTTGCACTACCTATAAAAACATCTAAAGGCATAAATTTTTTTATATAACCAATTTTTTCTTTTACGTTACTTTCGTTTGGTTTATACCACTTCCACGATATATATCCACTACTATTTTCATCTAAAAATGTTGTTATTTTTTTTATTGCAATTTGAGCATTTTTATCTTTAAAACTGTTATAGTTAATACCTTCAAGATGGGGCAAATGTGGATGCATAACAGAAGTTCCATCATTTGAATAGATAAAATAATATCCTGTTAAATTTTTATAAAATCTAAGATTTCTTAGTCTCTTATTTATTTTTAAAATTATAGTATTTTTATCGAGATTTTTATTTTGATTATATGTATTTTCAATTATGTTATAAGCTATATTAACGGTGTTTTTTACTTCTTCTTTTTCTGATTGTATTATTTGCTCATAATCTTTATCTAAAAGACTTATAATATTCTCAATTCTATTCTTAACTATTCTTTTTACTTTTAATTCTTCATTAATTAATAATTGACTAGTCTCTATTTCATATTGAGATTTTATTTCTGAGATAAATAGGTTTGTAAGAATAATTGATGTTAAAATGACACCTAAGAGAGGGATAATTACAATAATTTTTTTTATATTTTTTTCAGTTATCAAATAGAAACCTTTTATAAAGTATAATTATAAAAATAGAAATTAATTCTATAGTTATAATTATGCCTTATTTAATGAAGAAATAACTAAAAATAATGTTATTTATTTTCTAAAGCTTCTTTTTGCATCTCGTTTTGTAGTTTTTTTAGATTTGGCACCAGTTCTTTTTGGCAAACCATCTTTTTCTATTTTTGGAGTATACTTCTTTTTATAATGTCCTTTTTTCTCACTTAAAGACATTTTCTTTTTCATTGGTTTTTGTCTAGGTTGTCTATCTTTTAAAGGAAAGTCTTCATGGATTTCTCTTTTTACATTTAATCTTAAATCTCTTTCAATTTTACTAAAATGATTATAATCCTCAACTGTAAGCATAGAAATAACAGTTCCTTTACTTCCAGCTCGTCCTGTACGTCCTACTCGGTGAGTGAATTCATCTGTTGATTCAGGAAGAGTATAATTAATAACTAAAGGAAGTTCTTTAATATCAAGCCCACGAGCAGCAATATCAGTTGCAACTAAAACTTTTACTTTCTTACTTCTAAAGTCTTTAATGGCCTGTACCCTACTCTTATACTCCACATCACCATGAATAGCAGCAACTTTAATTCCCTGAGATCTAAAGTATTCAAAAGCTGCATCAGCACTATCTTTTTTATTTACAAAAAGTAGTACTTGGTCATGTTTTGTTGTTTTTAATATATGTGCTACAAGTTCTTTTTTCTTTTTAACATCAACTTTAAAAGACTCATGTTTAATAATATCAACTCTATCTCTTCTATCATGAAGTTGAACTGTAACAGGATCTCTTAAAAATTCTTTTGCAAGTTTTCTAATATTCTGAGAAACTGTTGCAGAACACATTACTATTTGTCTATATGGAGAACATAAAGAAAAGATTGTTTCTATTTCTTTAATAAATCCCATTTCTAGCATAGTATCAGCTTCATCTAAAACAATGAAGTTTACAGAACTTAAATCAATAAGTTCTTCACGTTCTAAATCAAGTAGTCTTCCTGAAGTAGCAACAACAATATCAATTCCACCACTAAGAACTTCAGCTTGTTTAGTTCTACTTGTTCCACCCATGATTTTTGTGTGTTTAACTTTTAAATACTTTCCATATTCTGAAAGTGATTTAGATACTTGTTCTACAAGTTCACGTGTTGGAACTAAAATAAGTCCTCTTAGAACTCTTTTGTTAAAGTTAAGGTCATTATTAACTCTATTTAACATAGGTAACACGTATGCTGCTGTTTTTCCAGTACCTGATTTAGATGCAGTAATTACATCTATTTTTTTAGTAATAAGTGGTACTACTTTTCTTTGAACTGCTGTTGGATTTTCATAACCTTGGTCTTCAATTGCTTTATTTATTGAAGAGTTAAAATTAAATTCTATAAATTTTTTGATAGGATTCCTTTAAAATATGCTTGCCATTTCATCATCTAAGTAAGCATCTATTTTTGCAACCAGTTCTTCGAATGAAACTTTACCTTCTTTATTAAATAAAACAACCTCTTCTCCAAATTCATCTTTAATATGGTGTACTTGAGTTAACACTTTTGCATATAAATCTTGAATATCTTCAGGAGAGTCATCTTTATTGTATAAAAACCAATTAGCTGTTGTATCATTTAAACGAATAAGACCATAAGTCTTCTCTTCATCTATATAATCCTGTATCGTTCCATTTTCAAACTCAACACCAACAACCATATCATTTTCGTTTAATATCATTTCCATTAATTAAACCCCTTAAAACTGTTTATAATTTCGCGATGATAGCGTGTTTTTGATTAAAAGTAAAGCTTACCGAATTTATCAAGGTAAGTAAGGTATATTCTTAGGTCTAATTCATACTGATGATACTTTGGTTCAATGTAAGTACAAAGCTTATAAAAAGCCTTGTCATGATTTTTTTCTTTGATATGGGAGAGCTCATGTACAACAATCATTTGTAAAAATTCTTCAGGACAATTTTTAAACATACTTGCCACTCTTATTTCATTTTTACTCTTTAATTTTCCACCTTGAACTCTTGAAATATAGGTATGAAGACCCAAGGCATCATTGATGACATTTATTTTTCCATCATAAATCACTTTACTTAATGGTAGGGATTTTTTCAAAAAACTATTTTTCAAATCAATTGTATAATCATATAATGCTTTATCACTTTTAATATCATGTGAGGTGGGATAATGTTTAAGTAAATACTTGTCAAGTTTTTCATCACTTATCATTCTGTCTCTTATACACATCTCCGAGCCCACGAGACCAGAGAGGATATCGTATG
>CAJXPH010000126.1 GCA_913057765.1 uncultured Campylobacteraceae bacterium | reverse complement strand
AAGACGGCATACGAGATCCTCTCTGGTCTCGTGGGCTCGGAGATGTGTATAAGAGGCAGGTACTTATTTAATGACAAGCAAAGAGTTTTTACAAATTATTGAAAAAGAAGCTAATCCAGCAGATTACAAAAAATATTTAAAACAACTAACGTACAAAAAGATTTCATCTGATGATAGTCTTGCTGTATTTGAAGTTTCTAATAAATATATAGCTTCTTGGATAAAAAGTAAATTTACTCCTGTAATTCAACAATGCTTTGAAGTCTACGATGGTACAAAACCTGATGTTGAAATAAAAATCACAGGTGAAAAAAAGAGTAAAAAAGAAATTATTTCTGAAAAAGCAAAAAATAATACAGCTGAAAGTACTATTTTAAATCCATCTTATACATTCGATTCTTTCGTAGTTGGTACTTCTAATCAGATGGCATATAATGCCTCACTTGCAGTTGCAAATAAACCAGGTATTCAATACAACCCATTATTTTTATATGGTGGAACTGGACTTGGGAAAACTCACCTTTTACAAGCAATTGGAAATAATGCAATTGAAAATGGAAGAACGGTTATATATGTAACTATTGAACAGTTCATGAATGATTTTACATTTTCAATAAAAAATAAAAATATGGAACATTTTAGAAGTAAATACAGAAAATGTGATGTTTTACTTATCGATGATATCCAGTTTTTATCTGGTAAAGAACAAACACAAGAAGAATTTTTTCATACTTTTAACGAATTACACAATGCTAAAAAACAGATTGTTATGACTTCAGATAGACTTCCATCTCAAATTGCTGGACTTGTTGATAGATTAAAATCTAGATTTGAATGGGGTTTAACAGCTGATATTCAACTTCCTGGACTTGAAACAAAAATTGCAATTATTGAAAAAAAATCTGAGTTAAACGGTATTGTATTAACAAAAGAAATTATTAACTATATTGCTACAAACCTTGATAACTCGATTAGAGAACTTGAAGGTGTACTAATTAGAATCAACGCAAGTGCCTCTTTACTAAATCAAGAAATTAATTTAGAGCTTGCACAAAATCTTTTAAAAGAACAAATTAAAGAGAAAAAAGAAAATATCAAGTTACCTGATATTATATCACTTGTTGCAACTGAGTTAAATATTAAACCAAGTGATATAAAATCTAAGAAAAGAACAGCAACTGTTGCAAATGCAAGACGTGTAGTAATCTACCTAACTAGGGAACTTACGCACAATTCTATGCCAGATATTGCTAAGTTTTTAGGAATGAAAGATCATAGTTCAATTTCTAAAAACATTCAAAAAACAAATGAATTGATTGAAACAGATGAAAACTTTAAATTAATCATTCAAAATTTAAAAAATAAGATCATACATTAGGTAGTACGGAAAATAAGTTTAAGACAAAAGTGTGAAAAGATGTGAACTATTATCTCTTTTTATTCACTGGCGTAAAGCCCTCTGAATAAGCTCTAGAGTAATACTTTCATCTTTTCACATGGTCTACTACTTCCACTACTTAAATATAATATATAGGAGCTAATAAATGAAGTTCATAATAACAAAAAGCATCTTTGAGAATATCGTCTCATCTATGCAACCATTTTTAGAAAAAAAAGATGCAAGTTCAATTACTTCACATATCTATTTAGAAGTAAATGATACTAAGCTTATTCTAAAAGCAACAGATTATGAAATAGGACTAGAATGTCAAATTGAATCAATAAGTGAAGCTATTTACGGAAAAGCAACAGTTAATGGTTCTAATTTACTTGGTATTATTAAAAGATTAAAAGATACAGATATCATAATTGAAACTACTGATAATAATCTGGTAATAAAACAAAATAAATCTACATTTAAATTACCAATGTATGATGCAGATGAATATCCAAGTTTAATATTAAATGAAAATTTAAATCAATTAGATATTTCAACTATTAACTTAATTAATTCTATTAGAAAGATTACACCTGCTATTGATAATAACAATCCTAAATTTGAATTAAATGGTGCATTAATTGATATTAAAAGTTCTAAGATAAATTTTGTTTCAACTGATACTAGAAGATTGGCAATTTCATTTTTACAAAATATATCAAATGAAGAAGCTCAATTTATTATTCCTAAAAAAGCAATAATTGAAATTCAAAAACTATTTTTAGATGAAGCAAATATTTCTTATGATGAAAACAATTTAATTGTTTCTAATAATAATATGAAATTTTTTACTAAATTAATCAATGGGAAATTTCCTGATTATGAAAGAATTATTCCTCAGAATCTAAAATACAATTTAAAAATTCCTAAAAATGTATTAGTAGAATCTATTAAATTAGTAACTTCACTATTTTCAAATATTAAAATTACGTTTAAACCTAATTCTATAGTATTTGAATCTCTAGATGAAGATACAGAATCTAAAACTCAAATTGATATTGAATTAAATATTGATTCTGATTTTTACCTTGCAGTTAATGCAAAATATTTATTAGACTTTTTAAGTCAAACTAACAATGAAAATGTAGCTATTGGATTTAACGAATCAAATTTACCATTCTATTTAGAAGATGAAAAATTCTTTACAATTGTAATGCCAATAGTTTTAGAGAAATAAAGGAACATAATGAGTAAAGAATATAGCGCCGGAAATATAAAAGTTTTAAAAGGTCTTGAAGCAGTAAGAAAAAGACCTGGTATGTATATTGGTGATACCAATATAAATGGTTTACATCATTGTGTTTATGAAGTAGTAGATAACTCTATTGACGAAGCAATGGCTGGTTTTTGTGATACAATCAAGGTAACAATTACAAAAAATGGATCTTGTATTATTTCTGATAATGCAAGAGGTATTCCAACTGGAATGCATCCTACTGAAAAAAAATCTGCTGCAACTGTTGCTTTAACTGTTTTACATGCTGGTGGAAAATTTGATAAAGATACTTATAAAGTTTCTGGTGGATTACATGGAGTTGGTGTATCTGTTGTAAATGCTTTATCTCGTGATCTTAAAATGACTATTTATCAGAATAATGAAGTTCATTTTCAAGAATTTAAAATTGGTATTCCTGTAGAAGATTTAAAAGTTATTGATACTTGTAGAAAAACTGGTACTACAATTGAATTTTGGCCAGATCATACTATTTTTGAAACAGTTGACTTTCAATTTGATATTCTTTCAAAAAGATTCAAAGAAATTGCTTATTTAAATTCAGGCATTACAATTGAGTTAAAAGATGAAAGAGTAAATAAAAAAGAAGTTTATCATTTTGAAGGTGGTTTAGCGCAGTTTGTAAATGATTTAAATTTAGATACAGCAGTTACAGAAGCAGTTTCTTTTAATGTGATCGATGATGATGTTGAAGCAGATTTTGCAGTTATATATAATACAACATATACAGAAAAAACACTTTCTTTTGTTAATAATATTAGAACAATTGATGGTGGTACTCATGAAGCTGGTTTTAAAGCTGGACTTACTCGTGCAATTGTAAAATATGTAAATGAAAATGCAGCAGCAAGAGAAAAAGATACAAAGATTACTGGTGATGATGTAAGAGAAGGTTTAATTGCAGTTATTTCTGTAAAAGTTCCAGAACCACAATTTGAAGGACAAACTAAAGGTAAATTAGGTAATTCTTATGTAAAACCAATTTGTCAAAAAGTTACTTATGAATCATTAATGAAACATTTTGAAGAAAATCCTACTCAAGCAAAAGCTATTATGGAAAAAGCTTTAATGGCTGCACGTGGACGTGAAGCTGCTAAAAAAGCTAGAGATTTAACTAGAAAAAAAGATGCTATGACAGTTGGAACTCTTCCTGGAAAATTAGCAGAATGTCAATCAAAAGATCCTGCTATTAGAGAATTATATCTAGTAGAAGGGGATTCTGCTGGTGGTTCTGCTAAGCAAGGTAGAGATAGAGTTTATCAAGCAATTTTACCACTTAAAGGTAAGATTTTAAATGTTGAAAAATCAAGACTTGATAAAATTTTAAAATCTGATGAAATTAGAAACATGATTACAGCTATGGGTTGTGGTATTGGTGAAGATTTTGATGAAGAAAAAGTAAGATATCACAAAGTAATCATCATGACCGATGCGGATGTTGATGGATCGCACATTCAAACTTTACTTTTAACTTTCTTCTTTAGATTTTTAAGACCAATTATTGATAAAGGTTATTTATACATTGCTCAACCACCTTTATACAGATATAAAAAAGGTAAAAATGAAATCTATCTAAAAGATGATAATGCTTTACACAACTATTTAATTGAAAATGGTTTAGAAGCTTTTGAATTTGAAGGTTTAGGATACAACGATTTAGTTGATTTATTTAAAACAGTTTCTAGATATAGAGGAATGTTATCTCAATTAGAAAAAAGATATTCTTTAGTAGAAGTTTTAAAACATTTAATTGAAAATTCAGATTTAGTAAAACTTGATTTCAATGCTTTATATTTAGTAGTTAAAGATTTCCTTGAAGCAAAAGGTTACAATATCTTATCTAAAAAGATTACAGATGATCAAATACAGCTGTTTGTACAAACAGGAGCAGGGCTAGAAGAGCTTATCATTGATGATGAACTGTTTGCCTCACCTTACTTCTCAGAAGCGACATACATCTACAATAGACTAATAGAAAGAGATATCTCTATGTTTGATGGCAGAGATTTAATTGAAATTCTTGATGAAATTGAAGGATTAGCTAAAAAAGGTGCTTATATTCAAAGATATAAAGGACTTGGGGAAATGAACCCTGGTCAACTTTGGGAAACAACAATGACTCCAGAAGCTAGAAGACTTTTAAGAGTAAAAGTAGAAGATGCAGCTATTGCTTCTGATACATTCACACTATTTATGGGTGATGAAGTAGAACCAAGAAGAAACTATATTGAAGAACACGCGAAAGATGTTGAACACTTAGACGTATAAAACTTATTTAATCTTTGAAGGGGCAATAAGCTCCTTCAAAAACTTAATTACTAAACTCAAAATAAAAACCACAAAAAAAGAGAATCATGATTGAATTAATCAATATATCAAAAAGTTACCCAACTGGTGAACTATATAATGACCTAAACTTACGTTTAAACTCAGGTGATAAAGTTGGCCTAGTAGGACGAAATGGTACTGGAAAATCTACACTTTTTAAACTAATTCTTGGTGAAGAACATCAAGATGGTGGAGAGATTAAATTTCCAAAAGCTTATAAAATAGGTGCTTTAAAACAGTATTTTGATTTTCACGAGAAAACTTTGATTGATGAAACAGCTTCAGCTTTAAGTGAAGATAATAAATATGATGTTTATAAAGCTGAAAAGATTCTGTTTGGACTTGGTTTTTTAGATGAAGATTTAGAAAAAGATCCAAAATCTTTTTCTGGTGGTTTTCAAATTAGAATTAATCTTGCAAAACTACTTTTAACAGAACCAAATATGCTCTTACTTGATGAGCCTACAAACTACTTAGATATTTTGTCTATTAGATGGTTAAAAGCTTTTTTAAAATCTTTTGCTGGTGAAGTAATTTTAATTACTCATGATAGAAACTTTATGGATAGTGTTTGTACTCATACTTTAGGAATTATTAGAAAAAATGCCTTTATGCTTCCAGGTGGAACAAAGAAGTTTTTTGAACAATTATCAGCAAATCAAGAACATCATGAAAAACAAAAAGTAGCTCAAGATAAAAAAATTAAAGATCTAGAAGAGTTTATTGCAAAAAATAAAGCAAGAGCAGCAACTGCGACACTTGCTCAATCAAAAGTTAAAATCTTAGAAAAAATGGAGAAATTGGAAGATATAAACTATGAAGCAAATCTAAGTTTTGATTTTAATTACAAAGAGACATCTGCAAAATTTTTAGTAGAAGTAAAAGATCTAAGTTTTGGTTACACTAACGATAATATCCTTTTTAAAAATATAACATTTGCTCTATCTCGTGGTGAAACAATTGGAATTATTGGTAAAAATGGTAAAGGTAAATCAACTCTTTTAAATGCAATTGCAGGAGAACTTGAACCTTTTAGTGGAAGTGTGGACTTCCATCCATCTTGTGAATTTGGACACTTTGGACAAACAAATATTTCACATCTTAACCCAAAAAATTCAATTATGGATGAAATATATAGTGTAAATCATAAACTACCAGAAGCACTTATTAGAAGTATTTGTGGGATTATGATGTTTAGTGGTGATAATGCAAAGAAAAAGATATCACTTCTTTCAGGTGGGGAAAAATCTAGAGTAATGCTTGGTAAAATCATAGCAAAAGATGTAAATCTTCTTTTCCTTGATGAGCCAACAAACCACTTAGATATTGATTCAATCGATGCGCTTACAACTGCTATAAAAGCTTTTGAAGGTTCATGTATGATTGTAACTCACAGTGAAGAGTTATTAAGAGCAGTTTGTGATAAGTTGATTATATTTACAAATGATGGAGCTGATTATTTTAATGGAACTTATGATGAGTTTTTAGAACAAATTGGTTGGGAAGATGATGAAGTTGAAAAAAAGAAAGTTGTAAAACCAAAAAGAAACAAAAAAGAGATTAAAAAATTAAGAGCTGCTATTGTTACTGAAAAAGGTAAAGTTACAACACCTATTAAAAAAGAGATTCAAGAACTAGAAGAGTTAATACCTACTTTAAGTGGAAAACAAAAATCTCATAAAAGTACAGAATTATTAGATTTACAAGATAAATTAGAAAAATTAAATGCAGAATTCAAAAATAGACTGGACGAAGTTTAATTAAAGAAGAGCTTTTTAACTCTTCTTTTTTATTTTAAATTTATTTCTAAACACTTAGCTACATTAAAAGCCGTTAATTCTAAATTCTTTTTAGCATTTTTTTTCACAGTCTTAAAATCACTATTTATTGGTGTGCAATCAAAAACTATATCAACTCCATGTTCTAAAACAATTTCATAGCCGTCGTCAAGACAACCGGCAATTGCAATTACTTTTTTATCATGTTTTTTTGCTAATTTTGCCACTCCTATTGGTGTCTTACCTTGGATAGATTGTCTATCTAGTTTACCCTCACCTGTTATTACTAAATCAGCTTGTTTTATTTTTTCTTCTAAATTAACACTTTTCATAATAAGTTCGATTCCACTTTGTAAATTTGCATTTAAAAATGTAACTAATGCAAAGCCTAATCCGCCTGCAGCTCCAGCTCCTTCTATATATTGTGTTGATTTATTAAATTTTTTTTCACAAAATTTTGCAAAATGAGACAGATTTCTATCAAGTTGTTCTATCATCTTTTTATCTGCACCTTTTTGTTTTCCAAAAACAAATGAAGCTCCATTTCTTCCACAAAGTGGATTTGTTACATCGCAGGCAACATTGATTGTAATATTTCTAAATTTTTTTTCTAAACTTGAGATATCCATAGTTGTTATCTGATTTATTTCTTTTGCACTTTTTGATATTTCTTTATTTTCTTTATTATAAAATTTTACACCTAGAGCTTGAAGCATACCAACACCTGCATCATTTGTTGCACTTCCTCCAAGTCCTAGTATAAATTCTTTTACACCTTTTTGTAGAGCATGGTTTATTAATTGCCCAAATCCATAAGTAGAAGTTTTAAGCGGATTTTTTTCTTCCTCTTTTAAAAGTTCAAGTCCAGAGGCAGTTGCCATTTCTATAATTGCAGTTTTCCCATTGTTTATGATTCCATAATAAGAGCAGATGGTTCTTCCTAATGGGTCTTCAGCTTTTTTCTTTATTAGTTCACCATTATTTGATTCTACCAAAGTTTTAACTGTGCCCTCTCCACCATCAGCAAGAGGAATTTTTATTATATTGGCATTAGGAAAAACTTTTTTAAAGCTTGTTTCAATACAAGTAGCTACTTCTTTAGCTTCTAAAGTTTCTTTGAAAGAATCAGGAGCAATTAAAATATTCATATAAAAAACCTTTTTAAGTTTTATTAATTAAAAATATTATAACCTGTCTCTTATACACATCTGACGCTGCCGACGAAGAGGATAGTG
>CAJXPH010000125.1 GCA_913057765.1 uncultured Campylobacteraceae bacterium | reverse complement strand
CAGCGTCAGATGTGTATAAGAGACAGAAATACAGTGAATTAAATTTTTTATTTGTTGATGTAAAACTATCAGAAATTATCTTTGAATCAAAAGGATTGAATTTAGTTGTTTTATATCCAATTATAACATCTTCAATATCATAAATTTCATCATAATCATTGATTAATTTTACTTCTATTTCTTCGAAAATGATTACAGTTTTTTCTTTTCCAGTCTCTTTATCTATAACTTTTATAGATTTACTACTTGTTGTACATGCACTAAAAAAAAGTATTGTACTCAAAGCTAATAATATATATTTCATATTTTTAAACATTTAATCCCCCTATTTTTAATTATTGATGACTAATTTGCTCCTCCCCCTGAATCGCCGTCACTTTCGGGGAAACCTTGATTCGTATCATGATCAAGTTCTTCACTTGCTTCGTTTAAACCTTCTTCTAAGAGAATTAATTTTTCATCTTTTTTTGAATTGCTTTTTTTATAAATATCAATTGCTAAACCAGCATAGAGAACTTTTAATATTTCATCATTTAAAATAAGTGGTGTTTTTGATCTATTTAGAGTGTTTGTATATTGATTTTGTGAAAGATTCATAGTCTTATTTTTAGTAGATACACTTATTTCCCCTGAAGTACAAGCTACGATCTCCTGATTTGCAATAATTGTTGTTCCTCTAATCCCAAGAGTAGCCGTCTTAGTTAAAAGTTTAAATTTTTCAGGATGAATTTTCCCTATAATTCCTGTTACAGATTTAAAAGTACCTTTTAAGAAGTTAAATTTTGTTTTTGAATTTATAGTATTTTTATTATCATATATGTACTCTTCAATTGATAGAGTAGAATTTTTCCCAATGGTTATAATTGTATTATCTTTAAATTTAATTATTGTATTTGAATTTTCTCTTGTATTAATAATATCATTTTTTTGTATCTGAAGTCCGAGAGTTGCTTTAATGTTTTGTGAGGCTCTTTGTATTTGAACACTTCCTTTAAAAGAAGAAATTACACCAATAGAAGCAAATGTTAGTTCTGAGAATAAGAGTATGATTAATAGTAAGTATTTCATTATAAATCCTTAATTAAAATACAATTGTATAAGGATATTTTTAAAAGTTACTTAATAATATATTATAATATTACTTATTTTGTACTAGGAAAATATTTCCTAGTACATTTGAAATTATCTTATTTGACCATTTCCAAATATCTTGTATTTGAACGTAGTAAGGTCATTAATCCCCATTGGTCCTCTAGAATGTAGCTTATTTGTTGAAATACCAACTTCTGCTCCAAGTCCAAAAGCGCCACCATCAGTGAATCTTGTACTTGCATTTGCATATACACACGCTGCATCAACTTCATCTAAAAATTTATTTACAATAGAGTAGTTTTCACTGATAATTGCTTCAGAATGTCCTGATCCATATTTCCCAATATGGTAAATTGCATCATCAACACTATCTACAACTTTCACATTTAAAATATTTGCTAGATATTCAGTATCGTAATCCTCATGTGTAGCACATTGAATATCAATATACTTTCTAGATTCATTACAACCTTTTACTTCTGTACCATATCTTTCATATGCTTCATGTAGTGGTGGTAAAATATATGCTGCAACATCTTTATGTATTAATAATGTTTCCATGGCATTACAAACACCTGGTCTAGATACTTTTGCATTAATTGCAATTTGTATGGCTTTATCATGGTTTGCATCTTTATCAATAAATACATGACAAAGACCTTTATCATGTTTAACTACTGGAACAGTTGCATTTTTACTTACGTAGCTAATTAGTGCTTCTCCACCTCTTGGAACGATTAAATCGACATACTTGTCTTGTTTAATTAAGTTTGCAACACCTTCTCTTGTTGAGTCTGGTAATAGAGCTATTGCTTGTTCTGGTAATTTATTTTTTGCTAATACACTTCTTAATACATTTGCTATTGCAATATTTGAATGTTCAGCTTCTTTCCCACCTTTTAGTACACATACATTTCCACTTTTAAAACAAAGTGCAGCTGTATCTGAAGTAACATTTGGTCTACTTTCATAAATGATACCAATCACTCCAATTGGAATAGATACTTTTTGGATATTTAACCCATTCTCCGTAACCCATCCATCAAGAGTTCGTCCAACAGGCTCTTTTAGTGTTGCAATTTCTCTTATTGCCTCAGCCATACCTTGAACTCTATCACCTGTTAGTAAAAGTCTGTCAAGAAGTGCTTCATCTAGGTTTCCTAGTCTTCCTGCACTCATGTCTTTTTCATTATTTCCTACAATAAAATCACAATGCTCCATTAATGCATCTGCCATTTCATTTAGTACTTTGTTTTTGATTTCTCCACTTAACGTGGCAATTTCTCTGCTGATCTTTTTTGATTCTTCTAAAAATTGTTTCATGTAATATCCTAATATGTGTTTACATTTTTGGTAATTTTATCTAAAATATTCTTTTTTTAACTAGAAAGATAGTTGAGAGGGAAAGTTGATTAGGTAGTAGAAGTATCTACTACCTATTTGTTTGTTATTATAATTGTGCGTTAATTTTATCAGCTAATGCTTGTTTAGATTGTGCACCAATAACTTGGTCAACGATTTCTCCATTTTTCATAAATAAAATTGTTGGAACTGATCTAACACCATATTTTACTGCTAAATCTTGTTGTTCGTCTGTATTTACTTTACAAATGTTTGCTTTTCCATCAAACTCAGTTGCTAACTCATCGATAACCGGAGCAATCATTCTACACGGTCCACACCAAGGTGCCCAAAAGTCTACTAAAGATACGCCATTATTTACTGTTGCTTCAAAATTCTCTGCTGTTAATTCTATATATTTACTCATTATTTTTTTCCTTGTTTTTCTAATTTTGATAGCATAATAACTTAATAGTGAATATTTGTCAAGTATGTACTTTAAAGTTCTATAGTTACTTAAAGGTAACTGTAAAGAAAAATTAGTTAAACTTCTAAAAAATTAATAAAGAGTTTTAAATGGATAATAAACAATACAACTGTTTTTTTCAATTGGCAACAGATATGATTGGTGGCAAATGGAAAGGTATGGTTCTTTGGGCTTTAAAAAAAGATATAAAAAGAAATGGTGAGCTTAAAAGAATGATTCCAAATATCAGTCAAAAGATGTTGACTCAACAACTCCGTGAACTTGAAGATGTTGGAATTGTAGAAAGAATTGTTTATCCTGTAATCCCACCTAAAGTTGAATATAAATTAACGCAAAGTGGACAAAATTTAATTCCAATACTAGAAGAACTTCATGATTGGGGAAAAGAATATGCAATTGATAATGGTATGAATTTAGTAAAAGATGCAAATTGTGTGATTGAATAGAACAACTAATCATTTATATTTTAATGATACTTAGAAATTGGTATTTTCTATTAATCCTTTTATACTTTTCTGTTACAATAAATAAAAACCTGGATTTTTATGGATAAAAAAATATTAATAATTGATGAGTCTAAATCATGTATAGAGAAATTAACAATATTATTTGAAGAACATACTTCTTTTGCTACTAATGTTACTTCTAACTACGATGAAGCTATTGCTTTTTTTGATAAAAATACATATGAAAATATAATCATTGATCATAATTGTAAAACGGCAAATCCTTTTATGGATTATATCTTAGAAAAAAAACCCGAACAAAAAGTCATTTTATTAAGTGATACACTAGATTGTCCCCTTAGTTGTGAGGATTGTTTACATAGTTTTAAATTTGTACGCCTTTTAAAACCAATTAATTTTAAAGAGATATTAAAGTTTGTAAGTGCTGAGTATATTTTTGAGTGTCCAAATAAGTTTAGATTTGAAAAAGTGGATACTCTTGAAAAGTTATTTGACTTTATACATCTTGACAATAATTTCTTTTATAAAGAAAAAGAATTAATTGAAGATAAGATTTTAATTAAACCTATCTCTTCTGAATCTATTAATTTTGGGGAGTTATCTAAAATTGAAGCATTTATTAGTCTAGAATATTTTACTTTTAAAGTTCAAGAGGATTTCATGGTAGAAGTAATGATTAAAAATTCTTAATCAATATACTGATCTCTTATCTCTATAAATTTTTCTTTATTCTCAAAGAAAAGATCAATTAAATTAGGATCAAAACTTATTCCTTTTTCTTCTTCAAAGTAAGCAAATGTTTTTTTATCAGGCCATGCTTTTTTATAACATCTATGACTTCCAAGTGCATCGAAAACATCTGCAATAGCAGTAATTCTTCCAAAGATATGAATCTCTTCGCCTTTTAATCCTCTTGGATATCCTGTACCATTCCATTTCTCATGATGTTCATAAGATACAATTGATGCTGCTTTTAAAACTCTTCGTTCTGAACCTTTTAAAATGTTGTACCCTATTTCTGCGTGAGTTTTCATAAATTCAAACTCATTATCTGTAAGTTTTGCAGGTTTTTTTAATATGGCATCGGGAATCCCAACTTTACCAATATCATGCATAGGTGATGCGGTAAAAAGTAAATCTACATTTTTTTCATCCATTCCATATACTTCAGCGAGTACTTTTGAATATAAAGCAACTCTTTTTACATGATTCCCTGTTTCGTTACTTCTTGTTTCTCCAATTTCACCCATTCTATAGATTATTTCTTTTTGTGTATTTTCAATTTCATCATGTAGTTCAAAGAGTTCAGTTAAATCATTTCTAATAGACATGTACTCAATAATGACATTATTTTTATCTTTAATGGGAACTATTGTTGTATCTACCCAATAAGTATTTCCTTTTTTTGCCTTATTTTTAATAATTCCTTTCCAGATATTATCACTTTTAATTGTAGTCCATAGGTCTTTGAAAATTTCAGACTTCATATCTTTATGTCTAACAATACTATGTTTTTTACCTATTAATTCTTCTCTTGTATATCCTGAAATTATGCAAAATTGGTCATTGACAAATGTGATTTTTCCTTTTAAATCTGTTCTTGAAATAATATTACTTGAATACATAGCTTTTTTATATTCATTTGCTCTGGAAATAGCATGTTCAAGATTTTGATTAGAAGTACTAAGTTGATTTTTAAAAAAATCCTGAACCATTTCATTTTGTGTTATATCTTTACTTATAGCAATATACTCTATTACATTATCTTCTTCATCCAAAATAGGATTTATTATAGTGCTAATCCAAAAAGTTTTTCCACTTTTCTTCTTATTTTTAATTTTCCCTTTCCATGCTCTTTTTTTAACTTTAATGGTATTCCATAGTTGTTGAAAAAATTCTTCTTTCATATCATCATGTCGGAGAATATTTAATTCTTCACCTATTAATTCATTTTTTGTATATTCAGAGACTTTACAAAATTCATCATTAACATAAATTATTTGACCCTTAGGGTTAGTTTTATATACGATTGAACTTCTATCAACGGTTTCTTTGTATTGATTTAATAGTTTAGAAGATTTTTCTATCTCTTTTTCTTTTCTTTTATAATCTATCCATAAATCAACTTTTAAAATTATTTCTTCTGGCACAAATGGTTTTTGTATAACATCAACCGCTCCAAGTTTTAGTCCATCTCTAATTATTGATGAATCTATTTGTCCAGATATTATAATTACTGGAATTTTTCTTCTATTTATAATTTCTACTTGATTGTCTTTTAAAAAAGTTAATCCATTAGAGTTTTTTAATTCAACATCTAGAATGATAAGATTAATATCATCTTTTTGCATAAGTTTATAAGCATTATTAGTATTATCGCAAACTTTAATATTGTAATATCTATTCTCAAGTAATTCTTTTAGTTGTAGTTGAATGATTTTTGAATCATCAACAACTAAAACTGTAGATAATTTATTTTTTTCTAGACGTTCTATAGTTTTAGTGATATCATCAATTTTGTGAAAAAAGTCTTTGTCTTTTTGAATGAAGTCAATAATACCTTTTTTATATGATTCATTTATGAGATCTTTATTATTTTCTGCAGTCAGTACAAAGATTTTTGTGGGAGTGTCTTCAAATTTTTGGATAAGTTCTCTACCATCACCATCAGGAAGATTAAGATCTAGCATTATATAGTGGATTTCATTATCCCCATAGATTTCCCTAGCCTGCTTAATTGTGAAAGCGTTAAAGCAAGTATATCCTTTCTCTTTGAACTCTTCAGTAAGAATTTTATTAATAGATTTTGAATCTTCGAGAATAAGGATATTGCAATTATTTGGATTAAAATTTTTATTTAAAAAATTATTAGTATGTTCCATATATAATATAACCTCTTATAAAAGTATAACATAATATATTAATAAGAGGTCTATTACTTAATTTAAATAATATAAAAAACTATTTAAATTTTACAAGATATCTTCCTACTGCTTGTCCAGCTAATAATGCTTCATATGCTTCTTTAATTTCATCTAATGAAATTTCATTTGTAAGATTTTCTAATGTTTCTATTTTAAAGTCACTGGCAATTTTTTTCCATGCAGCTTCTTTTTTTTCTATTTTCGCTTCAACTGAATCAATTCCAATTAATCTTACCCCTCTTAGGATAAAAGGGAATACATTTGTTGGAAGTTCATGTGAAGATGTTAATCCACAACAAGTAGCAACTCCATCATATTTTATTAGTTTTAGTGCTTCAGCTAAGATGTTTCCACCTACTGTATCTATTACTCCATCATATTGTTCTTTTCCCATAGGTCTTTTATTCTCTACATCAAAATCACCTCTAAGAATTACTTCTTTTGCTCCTAGTTCTTTTAAAAATGGAATTTTATTTTCTTTGCCTGATATAGCAGTAACATTAAATCCTAGTTTACTTAAAATTGATACTGTAATAGAGCCCACTCCACCTGTAGCTCCTGTTACAAGAACCTCTCCACTAGTAATTCCATTGTTAAGTAATTCATTAACAGATAGTGCGGCTGTAAGTCCTGCTGTTCCATATGTCATAATTTCTTTTTCAGAAATTCCTTCTGGCATTTTCACAACCCATGATGCTGGAACTTTTACAAATTCACTATGTCCACCATTTGTATTCATACCCATGTCGTATCCAGTTACAAGAACTCTGTCACCTTTTTTGAAATTATCAGAATTAGTTTCCTCAATTATCCCTGCAACATCAATTCCTGTTACATGAGGAAATACTTTTGTTACCCCTGGGTTACCTACTGAACTAAGTGCATCCTTGAAATTTAAAGATGAATATGTAGCTTTTATTAATACTTCATTTTCTGATATTTGTGGAATATCTATTTCTTGGATACCTGATTCAAATTTTCTATCTTCTAATTTTTCAACAATATATGCTTTCATTTTATTCCTTTTAAATGTCCCATATAAAAGGGAGCAAAATTTTAATAATTTCTTTAGATGGAAATAAACTCCATCTAAAGAAACAAACCCTAAAGAGAACAATGAGTTGTTCTTTTTTGACCTTTACTGAAATTTTAGCTAAAATATATCAAAAGAACAAGAACTATCTAAAAAGTAAGGTACTATCTAAAAAGATAGTTTTGATAAACAGGAGTATTAAATGGTTAAAAAAGTTGATCCTATAAATATAGAGAAATGTCCCGTGGAAACAGCACTAGATGTCCTTGCTGGTAAATGGAAAATATTAATTTTATGGTATTTAAGAAGTGAAACAAAAAGATTTAATGAATTACATAAATTACTTCCTAGAACAACTCAGAAGATGTTAATTCAAAAATTAAGAGAGTTAGAAGAGGATGGAATTGTACATCGTGAAGTTTATCCCGTTGTTCCTCCAAAAGTTGAGTATTCTTTAACTGAATATGGTGAAACACTAAAACCTATACTTAAACAGCTTTATTTATGGGGTGAAATACATAAAGAAGAATATAAATAACTATTTTTTATTTTTTGGTTTACAATCACAACCTTCATGAGGGAAAAACCAATCTTTTAAAATTAAAAGAAAAGATATAAAACATAAAATATTCAATATCCAATTCATTTGCATCTCTAAATAGACTGTCTCTTATACACATCTGACGCTGCCGACGAAGAGGATAG
>CAJXPH010000124.1 GCA_913057765.1 uncultured Campylobacteraceae bacterium | reverse complement strand
GGAATATTTATAAAAGAAGATATAAATTTACATATAAGATGGGTGAAAGATAAAAAATTAATAAAAATTAAAAAATTAATAGAAAAAACTTTAAAAAGTGTTTGGACTGAAAATTTAGAATATAATAATGAATCAAATTGGATAGCTAAAAGTTCTATAGCTTACAAAGATATAAATTATATGAATTTAGGGAATATTAATTTCTCAAAGATTAATTTTTTAGAAAAAGAAATGTATACAACTGAAATATCAATAGTTAAATTTAAATTAAATAGAAAAGAAAAAATGTTAAAGAAAATTACTTTAAAAGGAGATTACAAATGAGTGATAATATTTTCTGGTGTAAAAATTGTTTAAATATGTCGACAAGACCAAGAATTACTTTTGATGAGAGAGGATGGTGTAATGCTTGTCAATGGATGGAAGAAAAGAAAGTTATGGACTGGTCTTCAAGACAAGATGAGTTAACTAACTTATTAAATAAATATAGATCAACTAATGGGAACTTTGATTGTATCGTACCTGTAAGTGGAGGGAAAGATGGTTCTTATGTTTCTCATACATTAAAACACAAGTATGGAATGAATCCCTTGGCTATTACTGTTAAACCTGCTTTATCTCTAGAAATTGGAGATCAGAATTTATCAAACTTTATACAATCAGGATATAATCATATTCATATTTCTACTAATCCTATAGTTTTAGATAGATTAAATAAATATGGATTTATTGAAAAAGGTTTCCCTTACTATGGCTGGTTGATTGCAATTATGACTGCCGTAATTAAAACTGCAGCTAACTTTAAAATACCGCTGATTTTCTATGGTGAAGATGGAGAAATTGAATATGGTGGTTCTACAGAGAGTAAAAATAAAGCTTTATATGATATTGAATATATGAAAAGAGTTTATCTTGAAGGTGGACATGAAAAAGTATTTGACAGAATAAGAGCAGATGGGGACATTAGTGAAGCAGATTTAGCATTTTTCCAATTTCCTACAGAAGATGAAATTTCTGAAATAGGATTGTCTTTTTCTCATTTCTCATACTTTGAAGCTTGGGATTCTTATAGAAATTACGTCGTAGCAAAAGATCACTGTGGTTTAATTGAAAAAGAAGAAGGTAATCATGATACTTTTACAAATTTTTCACAAAATGATCAAGCTTTATATGCCCTACATGCTTATTTAATGTACTTGAAATTTGGTTTTGGTAGAGCAACACAGGATGCAGGTATTGAAATAAGAAGAGGTTCTATGACAAGAGAACAAGCGGTTAATCTTGTAAATATGTATGATAATGCATATCCATATGAACTAATTGATACTTATTTAGAGTATTACGACATGACAAAAGAAGAATTTGATGCAGTGTTAGAAAAATACGTTAATAAAAATTTATTTGAAAATATTGATGGCGTATGGCAGCCAAAATTTACAGTAGGAGAAGAGTTCTCTGTATGAAATTAGTAATTATTGACTACGGTATGGGTAATATAAGATCTGTAGTAAGTGCATTTAAATATTTAGGAATAGATGATATTGTAGTTTCAAATAAATATGAAGATATAAAATCTGCAGATAAGTTACTTCTTCCTGGAGTAGGGTCTTTTAGAAAAGCAATGAGTAATATAAAAGATAAAAATATAGATAAATATTTAGAAGAAGTTGTATTACAAGATAAAAAACCAATTTTAGGGATTTGTCTAGGGATGCAATTACTTGGAAGTTTTAGTGAAGAAGATGGAAGTACCGAAGGTTTAAATTACATTGATATGAAATGTAAAAAGTTTTCTATAAAAGATTTAAAAGTACCGCATGTCGGCTTTAATCAAGTAAATATTAATACTAATTCAATTCTTTTTAGTGATTTTAGTGATAAAAGTGATTTTTATTTTACACATAGTTATAAAGCAGAAGCAAATATAGATATTTGTCAATCAACTTGTGTATATGGAGATGAATTTATTGTTAGTTATGAAAAAGATAATATAATTGGTGTTCAATTTCATCCTGAGTTAAGTCAAAATAATGGCTTGAAATTATTAAAAAATTTTATTAAGAAGTTTTAATGTTAAGAAAAAGAATTATATTTACTCTAATTTATGAAAATGGGTTTTTTAATCAGAGCCGTAATTTTAGACTTCAAAAAGTTGGTAATATTAAATGGTTAGAAAGAAATTATAAGTTTAAAGAAATAGCATTTTCTTTGGATGAATTAATTGTGTTGAATGCATCTAAAAAAGAAAAAAACTTAGAAGAATTTACTAAAGTTTTAAATAATTTAGTAGATGATGTTTTTATACCTATTGCAGCAGGTGGTGGAATAAGAACTATAGATGACGCTAAATTACTTTTTAAAAATGGAGCAGATAAACTTGTCATTAATTCTATATTATATGAAAATAGGGAATTGGTTAAAAATCTAGTTCAAATATATGGCTCTCAAAGTTTAGTTGCAAATATAGATTATAAAAAAGTAGAAGGTGTTAATAGAATTTTTATTAATAATGGGACTAAAGAACTAAATGTAGATTTTAATGAATATATAAAAGAAATAGAAGAGTTAGCAGTTGGAGAAGTTTATTTAAACTCTATTGAAAAAGATGGTACAGGCTTTGGATACGATATAGAAACAGTATCAAGTATTGATAAACTTGGTATTCCTCTTATCTTAGCAGGTGGTGCTGGAAATGAAAAACATTTAGAAGAGGGATTACGTCTAGAAAATGTAAGTGCAGTAGCGACAGCAAATCTTTTTAATTTTGTTGGTGATGGATTACCAAAATCAAGAGAGAATATTTTGAATAAAGGAATAAATATTGCTAGGTGGTTAAAATGTTAATAAAAGAAATTATTGAAAAATATAAATTTTGTATTAATACTGATAGAATTGGACCGGACATCCCTTTTACTCATTGGAAACTACACTTTAAATCAAGAATGAAAACTCTTTGTCAGAAAAAGTTTATGAATTTTGGTGAAAATTCAGAATTCCGTGCCGGTGCTTATGCTATCTGTTGTTCTAATATAGATATAGGGAAAAATGTTATTATTAGACCAGAAAGTATGCTATTTGCAGATGAATTTGCAAAAATAGTAATAAAAGATAATGTAATGATGGGATCAGGTGTTCATTTTTATGTAAATAATCATAAGTTTAATAGAAGAGATATCCCTTTAATTGATCAAGGATATTATCCTTCTGAAGATATTATTATTGAGGAAGGTGCTTGGATTGGAGCTAATAGTATTATTTTACCAGGAGTAATTATTGGTAAAAATGCAGTTGTAGGTGCGGGAAGTATAGTTACAAGAAATGTACCTAGTTTTACAGTGGTTGCTGGAAATCCAGCAAAAATTATAAAGGAAATAAATGATTAATAATAAGAGAATTTATGTCTAGCTTTTCTAAACTAAGAGCTATTATGACAAGAGAAGATAAAGTTTCATTATTAGTACTATTATTTATGAGTATAGTTTTATCTATCATTGAAACTGTAGGAATATCTGCTATTATGCCATTTATTACTCTTGCCTCAAACCCTGCAAAAGTATTAGAAAATGAATACTCAATAATTATATATAATTTTTTTGAGTTTAATACTACTACTGAATTTATAATATTTTTTGGAGTAGTTTTGATACTTTTTTATATCTTTAGAGCTGTATATTCTATGGTATTTAATTATATGCTAAATAAATTTTCTTCTGGAAGATTTCATATCTTTTCAGTTAGATTATTTAAAAATTATACAAATCTTCCATATAAAGAATTTGTTAAGAAAAATAGTGCAGAACTTACAAAAAGAATAGTAAATGAGACATCTTATTTATCCAGTTATATTAATAGAGTTCTGATGATGGTATCAGAGTTTTTTACTCTGCTATTTCTTTATGTTTTACTTTTTTATGTAAATTGGGAAATGACCTTAGTTCTTTCGGCTTTTATGGGAGTAATGGTGTTCTTTTTGATATTTATTTTAAAAAATAGAATAAAATCTCAAGGAGAAAAAAGAGCTGTTCGTCAATCAGAGTTTTATAAAGTTCTAAATGAAACATTTGGAAATTTTAAGTTAATTAAACTTATTCAAAATGAAGAAAAGATTTATAAAGAGTTCTCTGATGCCAGTTATGGGTTTGCGAGAGCCAATATTATAAATAATACATTAAATCAGCTTCCAAGACTTTCCTTAGAAACTGTAGCTTTTGGTTTACTTATTTCTATAGTAGTATTTGTATTATATAGATATGAAGATCCTAGTTTTGTATTACCAATTATCTCTATGTATGCTTTAGCACTATATAGAATGCTCCCAGCAGTAAATAGAATTCTAACTAATTATAATCAAACAATGTTTTATGCAAAATCGCTAGATATTATGTATGAGGAGTTTAGTTACACTCCTCTTATCGAGGGGAAAGATAATATTGAGTTCAATGACAAAATAGAATTAAAAAAAATATCCTATGAGTATGTTAAGTCAAAACTAGTACTTCAAGATATAAGTTTAACAATAAATAAAGGTGATAAAATAGCTTTCGTGGGACAGAGTGGTAGTGGTAAATCTACTTTGGTGGATCTAATAATTGGATTGTATAAACCTATAAGTGGCGAAATATATATTGATGATATAAAAATAACTTCGCAAAATATTAAATCCTTTAGATCAAAGGTAGGATATATCCCACAGTCAATTTATTTATTTGATGGAACGGTAGGGGAAAATGTTGCATTTGGATATGAGTATGATGAATCAAAAATAATAGAGGTCCTAAAAAAAGCAAATATCCATGAATTTTTGGATACCAAAGAAGGTATTTATACCAACGTTGGTGATGGAGGGATTCAATTAAGTGGGGGACAGAAACAACGTATTGGAATAGCAAGAGCATTGTATTCAAACCCTGAAATACTGGTATTAGATGAAGCAACTTCAGCACTTGATAATGAAACAGAGGCTAAAATTATGGATGAAATTTATGAAATAAGTGAAGATAAAACTCTCTTTATTATAGCCCATAGATTAAGTACGGTAGAACAATGTGCACGGAAAATAAAAATGGAAAATGGAAAAATTTTATACTAGAAATTAACTTTTATTTACTATGAAAGATAATTTAAAATAATATTAAGAATACTTAATTAAATAACAAGGAAAATATAATGATAGCATCAGTAATTTTTGGTCGTGGTGGAAGTAAAGGTCTTCCTGGTAAAAATACAATGGAGTTATTAAATAAAATTGTAATGGAATATCCTCTTATGGCTTGTAAAGATTCTAATTTAGTTGATAAAATGTATGTCTCAACTGATAGTGATGATATAGCAGAAGTTGCAAAAAAGTATAATTGTGAATATATTCGAAGACCTGATTATTTATCTGATGATGGGGCATTATTACAAGATGCAATTGTGCATGCTGCTCAAGAGATTAAAAATATAAATGCAAATTTAAAATATCTGATTATTACAATGTGTAATGCTCCTAATATTACAGTAGAAGCTGTTAATAAGGGAATTAAAATGTTAGATGATAATAATGAGTATGATTCTGTAATAACTGTTGGTAACTATGATATGTTCGCACCTGAGAGGGCACGGACTCCTGATGAAAATGGATTTTTACAACCTTATGTACCATTTGAAGCATTTAATGAAGAAGTTACTTGTGATAGAAAATCTCATAAACCAACATTTTTTGCTGATGGTGGGATGACAATTGTTCGTGCAGAATGCTTAGAAGATATTTCTAAAAATCTTTTACCTTTCCAATGGATGGGAAAAAATATTGGTTATGTAGAACAATTACCTGGTGGTGGAGACATTGATTATCCTTGGCAAATTGAAGCAATTAAATGGTGGTTAAAAGAGAGTGGAGTAGCTAAGTGAAAATTGTAGCAACTTCTCCTTCTTTTTCTAAGAATCTTTTACTTCAAAGTAAGTTGCAAAAGAATTTTTCAAACGAATTTAAACTTAACTTAGATGGAAAACGATTTTCTTCATCAGAGTTAATTGATTTTATTGGTGATGCAGAAACATTAATCGTGGGATTAGAAGAACTGAATGAAGAGGTTCTTAGACAATTACCTAAATTGAAGCTTATTTCAAAATATGGAGTTGGGTTAAATAATATTGATCTTGATTATTGTAAAAAAACAGGTGTTCAAATTGGTTGGACAGGAGGGGTTAATAAACTTTCTGTAGCAGAGATGACTCTGGGATATATGTTGATGTTATCAAGAAACTTATATCAATCATCTAATGAGCTAAAAAGTGGAATTTGGAACAAAAATGGTGGAGTTTTACTTAGTGAAAAGAGTATAGGTATTATTGGAGTAGGGCATATTGGTAAAGAAGTTATTCGTCTATTATCACCATTTAACTGTAAGATTTTTGTTAATGATATTATTGAACAAAAAGAGTTTTATGAAAAGAATAATGTAATTGAAATTTCTAAAGAACGTATATTTAAAGAGTGTGATATTATTTCTATACATACTTCGTTGAATGATGATACTGAAAACATGATAGATTTAGCAACATTAAAGATGATGAAAAATAGTGCATATGTTATTAATAGTGCAAGGGGTGGTATTATTAATGAAAATGATTTAAAGCTTGCGCTTCAAAATGATTTTATTGCAGGTGCAGCTATTGATGCATATATAGAAGAACCTCCTAAGGATAAAGAATTTCTTTCTTTACCTAATTTAATCTGTACACCTCATATTGGTGGTAATGCCCAAGAGGCAGTTGAAGCTATGGGCTTGAGTGCAATAAAGCATGTTATGGAGTATTATTTATGAAAAAAGTTGTAGTATTTGGAGGAAGTGGTTTTTTAGGTAGTTATGTCGTTGATCAATTAATTAGTAATGGGTTTAATGTTATTAATGCTGATATTAACCCTCCTCTTTATAATATTGAAGCTCAAATATATAAGAGTGTTAACATTTTAGATATCAATTCTATAAATGAAGTTATTGATGATGATACTTATGCGGTATATAATTTTGCAGGATTAGCTGATATTAATATTTCAATTAATGAACCTATTCGTACAGTAGAACTTAATATTCTTGGTAATACTAATATTCTTGAGGTATGTAAAAACAAGGCTATTAAGAGGTTTATTTATGCAAGTAGTGCATATGCTTTTTCTAATAAAGGAACATTTTATGGTATTAGTAAACAAGCTAGTGAAAAAATTATTGAAGAGTATTACCAACAATTTGGATTAGAGTTCACTATTTTGAGATATGGTTCACTATATGGTGAAAGAGCTGATCAGCATAATGGAATATATCGTTTACTTAAACAAGCTTTAGAGAAGAAAAAAATTATACATAAAGGGGATGGAAGTGAAGCTAGAGAGTATATTCATTGTAGAGATGCGGCAAAACTATCTGTTGATATTCTAAAAGATGAATATAAAAATAAGCACCTTTTATTAACTGGTTTAGAAAAACATGACTTCAAAGAGATTTTAACAATGATTAAAGAACTACTTGGTGGAGATATAGACTTAGAATTTGACTCAAGTAATTATAAAGGTCATTACAAAGTAACACCTTATAGTTTTCATCCAACAATAGGAGAAAAGATTGTTGCAAATCCATATGTAGATTTAGGACAAGGGTTACTTGCGTGTATTCCTTCAATTTATTCTAAAATAAAAGATCCAAACTATGATGAAAATTGGGTACTCAAATAATGTTTATTTATCTATCTCATTTCTTAAATCATCAAACTCCTTCATATGGTAATAGAAATAAATTTAATATAATTAAAAAAAGTGATATATCTAAGGGCGATATAGCAAATGATAGTTTTATAAACACAACAGTTCATATGGGGACACATATAGATATGCCATATCACTTTTATGAAAATGGACAGACGATTAAAGACTTTGAAGCATCTTTTTGGATGTTTACTAAAATATTAGTTTTAGAGGTAGAACCTCGAAACTTTATAATAAAAGATGAAATAATTAAAAAATTAGAACCTGTCTCTTATACACATCTCCGAGCCCACGAGACCAGAGAGGATCTCG
>CAJXPH010000123.1 GCA_913057765.1 uncultured Campylobacteraceae bacterium | reverse complement strand
TCTACACTATCCTCTTCGTCGGCAGCGTCAGATGTGTATAAGAGACAGGATAAAATGTAAAGTGTCATTGCTTTTCATAGCACCAGGTAATAATCCAGCTTCTAAAAGAATTTGGAATCCATTACAAATACCTAAAACTTTTCCACCTTTAGCTGCATATTCTTGAACTGAGTCCATAATATTCGCAAATCTAGCAATTGCTCCACTTCTTAAATAATCACCATATGAGAACCCACCAGGGATTACTAATAAATCTGTATTCTTAGGAAGCGTAGTTTCTTTATGCCAAAGGATTGTTACATCACAACCTAATTTTTCGAAAGCATATTGAGTGTCATATTCACAGTTAGTACCTGGGAATTGTAATACTGTTACATTCATAGTCTTAACCTATAATTTCAATATTGTAATCTTCAATAACTGTATTTGCTAAAAGTTTTTGACACATTTTTACAACTTCAGCATTTGCATCTTCTTTGTTTGTTGAATTAAGTTCCATAATAATTTGTTTACCAATTCTAACATCTTTAACAACTTCTTTAAATCCTAAAGTATCTAATGCATGATGAGTTGCTTTACCTTGATCGTCTAATACACCTTGTTTTAATGCTACGTTTACAATTGCTTTCATTTATTACCTTCAATTTATATTTTTGCGATTATATCTAAAACTATCTTATATCAATTTAGATTAACCAAGCACTTATCATGCTCTACTTTTAACTATTTACTTAATCTTTCATGGATAGTACTGTACCCATTTAAAATTGTGTTTTTAATAGAATCAGGAACTTCAACATCAAGTTTTTCACCAGCGCTTAAAGATTTTGATTTCTCTTTCCAGTTATTTTCTTTACCAAAGTCTCGAAGAATTTGCTTATCCATTGAGATATAATTTTGTGCATCAAAATCTTCTTTAGCTATAAATCGTGAACTCTCCGGCGTTAATACTTCATCACCTAAAACCCATTCACCTTTTGAATTAATAAAAATTTCAAATTTCGTATCGACAACAACAATACCATTGTCTTCAGCAAATTTTGTAAAATCTTTAAAGAGTTTCTCCATACTTGAAATAATCTCAGGGAAAACTTCTCTTACTTTTGCAGTGTTTAAAGGCTCATCTTTGATACCTTTTGTTGTGGGAGTAAAAATTGGAGTCTCAAATTTATGCCATTGTGATAAATCTGAAGTCAATTCTAAACCATATGGATCATTTCCATTTTGAATTGCATCAAACAATGAACCTGTTAGATAATTTCTAAAGATAAATTCAAATTGGACAACATCTCCATCAATTTCGGCTTCTAATGGTTTACACAATTCCATAAGCTGACATCTTGGTGCAATACTTAGTGTCTTATCCATAGTTTCTGATAAAATCGCAGTTCTAATCCCTGCTTCTCTTGCAAATGCTGCCCCACTATTTGAAATAGTAGTTTGAGAAACACCTTTTCCCTCAATCTCAAGATTTAATGGAATATCAAATACTGAACATCTATCACTTCTTACAAGTAATACTTTTTGCTCATCACCAGGACAAGTATAAAGATCTGCATTTTTACCAATATAAAATAGGTTGTAACCTAACTCTTCTAATTCCGAAATACCTTTTTCCGTTGTAGTTTTCTTTGAAAGAGGCCAAAGACCAAGTGCTACAATATCACTTATTTCCATTTATTCTCCTATGATTTATTAATAATTATTAATGATTTTAAAATACCTATACTAGTATTTAATTGGTTATCTTTTGATACATCTTCTTTTGTAATAATTTTTTTACTTTTTGGTTCTATTTTTTCTTTTTTGATACCATTATCTTTATCTAATTCAACTTCTAAATGCTTTTTTAAGTCAGCTTCTTTGATTTTGAATTCTGAATTTGATTCGCTTACAGATTCACCTGAATAAGATATTACATCAGGAGTAATTCCAGTTGCTTGAATTGTTCTTCCACTTGGTAAGTAGTACTTTGCAATAGTTAATTTTATATTTTCACTTCTATCTTGTGTAATTGGTAGAATTGCTTGAACTGAACCTTTTCCAAATGTTTTCTCTCCAATTACGATTGCTCTTTTATGATCTTGTAAAGCACCACTTACAATCTCTGATGCTGAAGCAGAACCACCATTTACCAGAACAACAACAGGAACATTTGTAACTGTATTTGATTGTTTAGCATTAAATTTTTCTTCGTCCTCAGCACTTCTTCCTTTTTGAGAAACAATTACACCTTGGTCAACAAATAAATCAACAACACCAATTGCTTGAGTTAAAAGTCCTCCAGGGTTATTTCTTAAATCTAGAATAATACCTTTTGTAGAAGGTCTATTTTTTATAGCTTTTCGTAAACTGTTTGTAACTTTTCTATCAAAGCTTGAAACTCTTAAATATAATAAGTCCTCACCTTCAATAGTTTTAGCAAATACAGATTGTATTTTAATTATATCTCTAACGATATCTATCTTAATTGGTTTATTTTCACTTTTTCTAACAATTGTCAAAACAATAGGAGTTTTAGGTTTCCCTCTCATTAAAGCTACAGCTTCATCCAAAGTCATATTTAAAGTAGATGTAGTATCTATCTTTAAAATTATATCTCCTGCTTTAACACCTGCATCAAATGCTGGTGTACCATCAATTGGAGAAATAACAGTTAGTGCTCCATCTCTCATTCCAACAGTGATTCCTAATCCACCAAATTCACCTTTTGTTTGAATAGTCATCTCTTTTGAAGATTTTTTATCAAGGTAATTTGAGTGTGCATCAAGTTCCTGCATTAGACCTTTTAACGACTTGTTAACTATCTCTTCAAGTTTTATATCATCAACGTAATACTTCTCAACTGTGCCAATAACCTGAGTTAACTTAGATAATGATTCGAATCTAGTTTGATTTAACTCTTTTACTTCTTCTTTTGCAACTAGTGATTGAGATAAACATAAAACTAATGATGAAATTAATAAAAATTTATGCATTATTTACCTTTTAATTATTATAAGAGTATGTATTATATAAAATTTTATATAAAAGTAAGATTTTATGATTTTTTTTGTATTATATAGTCTTAAATTTTGAAGAAGGTTTTAAATGAGTCTAAAAGAAAATGTTGATTACGTAAAAGAAGAGCTTAACAGTGAAGAAAAGTTCTTAGAAAGCTTTGTAAAAGTTGAAAGATTTTATAAAAAGAATAAATTAATTATAATTATAGCAGTTGTAATTGTTCTTGGAGCAATTATTGGTTTATATACAACAAATAGTATTCGAGAGTCTAATAAGTTAGATGCAAATATTGCATTCAATAAAGTAATTGAAGATCCAAAAGATACTACGGCAATGGCAACTTTAAAAGAAAAAAGTTTACAACTATATCAAGTTGCACAATTTATTCAGGCAACAAAAGATGGTAAAACAGCAGATATTCAAGTTACTTATTTAAAAGAATTAAGTGATTATCAAAAAGCACTTAATTCAAAAGATATAAATAAATTAAATTCAGTATCAATGCAAAAAGATTTTTTACTTAAAGAGTTTGCAATTTTCAATAAAGCTTTATTACAAGCTAATGAAGGAAAATTTGATGATGCAAAAGCAACTTTAAAACTTATTCCTACTGATTCAAAAGCAAAAGAATTAGTGAATATATTAAATCACTACTTAGTTACAAAATAAGGACAAATAAATGAAACATTTACTTCTTTTAGCTGGACTAGTTTTTATTCTTGCAGGTTGTGCAGGGAAAGAATTTTATGAACCAGAAGATACAGTTGGTGATTATGAAAATAATAAGGCCTCTTTATCAGGAGATATTATATCTATGAATAAAGATGGTGCTACACTTGATAGTGGTGAGATTATCACTAAAAGAGGTGTTTCTAAATTCAAAATCCCTGAAGACTACAGCTTTTTAAATATCAGTAACGATGTTGTAATATCTTCAAATTACAAAGATTCTGTTTTACTTGATAAAAAAGAAATCAAAGTTGGTGGAGTTGTTATTGCAGCTACATTAAAAGAAAATAAACTTGCACTTTTATTTTCAGATAATTCAATTCAATTATATGATACAAATACTGATAAAATATTACTTAAAGAATATTTTACTCACTCTTATGTAAATGATACAAGAATTGCAAACCCTCACTTCATGAGTAATATTATTCTATTCCCTACTTTAGATGGAAAAATTGTGGTAGTTTCTGATGCAGATAACAAAGTAATTAAAAATATTGTTGTTGATGCAAGTGGACAATTTAACAATATTATCTTCTTAGATGTTATCAAAGATACTCTTGTTGCAGCAACTGCAAATAAAGTAATCTCAGTAGGAGATGGAACACTAAACCTAAAAGATTATAATGTAAGAGATATTATTTCAAAAAACGAAAATATTTATATTGCAACAATTGATGGGCAAATTATTAAAACAGATATTTCACTAAATATTATCAATAGAAAAAAATATAAATATGCGAAATTTTATGCTCTTGCATATGGGACTTCTCTATATGCATTAGAATCTCAAGGTTTTTTAATCAATATTTCAAAAGATTTTGAAACAGAAACAATTTATGATTTTGATTTTGATAATGAGCAAAAAGTAATTGCACTTGATGATACAATTTATTATGATGATGAGTATATGATTCTAAAATAAATTTTTATTTAGTTCATAAAAAAAGGTGAAGATTTTACTCTTCACCTTTTTTTTTAACTAAATAGTTACCTATTCATCTTCTTTTGCAAACTTCTCATAAAGAAAACTTAAAATAGCTTCTCTACATCTAATATATTCTGGATCACTTTGAAGTTCAACTCTATTTCTAGGTCTTTCTAAATTTACTTCTAAAATCTCCCCAATAGTTGCTTTTGGACCATTTGTCATCATAATTACTTTATCACTTAATAAAACTGCTTCATCAATATCATGGGTAATAATAATAACTGTGTTTTCAACTTTTTGTTGAATTCTCATTAGATGTTCCTGTAGATTTGCACGTGTTAATGAATCAAGTGCACCAAAAGGCTCATCCATAAGTAACACATCAGGTTTTATTGATAAAGCTCTTGCAATACCAACTCTTTGCTTCATTCCCCCAGAAATCTCCCCTGGGAACTTATCTTTTGCATGATCAAGATTTACCATTGAAACAAATTTTTCAACTCTTTCTCTAAGTTCTGAAGAGCTGAGCCCTGGCATTACTTTTTTAACTGCCATCTCAATATTTTGATATACAGTAAGCCAAGGTAAAAGTGAATGATTTTGAAAAACAACTGCACGTTCTGGTCCCGGTCCTAAAATCTCTTTATTATTAAGAATAATATTTCCCTTAGTTTGAGCATCAAGTCCTGCAATCATATTTAATAAAGTAGATTTTCCACAACCACTATGTCCGATTATAGAAATGATTTCATTCTTTGCAATCTTTATATTTACATCAACAACAGCTACGTATTCTTTTCCACCAGGAAGGGGAAAAGCTTTATCTATATTTTCTAATTCTAAAAAATTCTTACTCATTGTTTATGTCCTTACATTTTTTTTCTATAATCAAAATAATCTGCTACTTTACCCATAGCAACATCTAAAATAAACCCTATTAAACCAACAACAATAATACCAATGATAATATTGTGATATGCCAGGTTGTTATATTCATCCCAAATCCAAAATCCAATACCAATACCACCTGTAAGCATTTCTGCTGCTACAATTACAAGCCATGCAATACCAAGACTTAACCTCATACCTGTAAAAATAAAAGGAACTGCTACTGGCAAAATTATTTGGAAGACTTTTTCTATTGCTGTAAATTGTAAAACTTTTGCAACATTTAAATAATCTTCATTTACATTCTTAACACCAAGAGCCGTATTTATAATAATTGGCCAAATCGATGTAATAAAAATCGTCGAAACTGCTGTGGTATTAATATCTTGAAATACAAATAACAATAATGGAAGCCATGCAAGTGGTGACACTGGTTTAAATATTTGAATAAATGGATCTAGTGCATACTGAACATTTTTACTCATACCTATAAGTAATCCAATAGGAACACCAAATAAAACAGCAAGTGCAAAACCACCAAATACTCTTTGAAGTGATGCAAGAATTTGCCAGAATATTCCTTTATCATCTTGATTCTCTATATAAAAAGGATCCGATAAAACACCATCAATTTCATCACCATCAGCTGTAATTCCACCAAATGCATATACATATGTATCACTAGGAGTTGGGAAATCCTCAACAATCTTTGCAACACCCGACCAAAATTGTATTATTAATACTAATACAATTAGTGGAAGAAATATTTTTTTTAGTGTCTCTTTATTCATAAATTTAACCTTTTGATTTTGTTTGTTCTTTTAAATGCTTAGTTCTGTAATTAATAAGAAATAAAGACTAAGCATTCAAAAAGACAAGGTGCCTTCTTAAAGAAGGAACTTTATCTTTTTATTTTGTTAATTTTTTACTGTGTCCTTTAAAAGAAATAAAAACTATTGTTCTTAGAAAGTTTTAACTTACTTAACAACATATTTTGGATCAGCACATCCAGCAGGTCCGTAGTGACATACATAACCTGGTTGTTTAGTTTCAACTTTCCAAGAGTTTGCTTTCATTAAATCTTCTTTTGTTACTAAAGAATTTTGAACTTTAAAATCAAAGATATAATCAACTGCTTTATTTGGATCCCAAACTTTTCCATCAATAAATTTATTATATTCATCAACACCATCTTTTTTCCAAGGACTAGGAGGTAATTTATAGTCAACTTCTTTCGCAACTTCTGCGAATAGGTCAGGTCTATAAACTTTTTCAATTAAAGCTTTCATATCAACTGGTTTATTAAGTTGTCCCCATCTATACATTTGAGTAACAAACCACATTCCATGAGAATAGAATGGATATGCTGCATAGTTGTTTGCAAAAACATTAAACATAGGATTGGCAGAATCTACACCTTTGTTATAAAGGAACGTTCCTGACATAGATTTTCTTAATACATTTTTAGGAGCTTTAACATAATTTTTCTTAGCTAAGTAACCAATTGCTTCTTCTCTATTTTCCCAAGATTCATCTAGCCATTTTTGAGCTTTTATAACTGCTCTCATAACAGCTTTCGTAGTTTCTGGATTTTTCTTAACAAAATCAGCTCTTGCTTGAAGTACTTTTTCTGGGTTATTATTCCAAATGTCATAGTTTGTTACTAGAGCACTTCCCTTACCTTTAAGTACAATTCTTGAATTCCAAGGCTCACCAACACAGTATCCCTCGATGTTTCCAGCAATTAAGTTTGATGGCATAGTTGGAGGGGGGAATGGTTTAATAGTACAATCTTGGTCTGGTTTAATTCCAGAAGCAGACATCCAATATCTTAATTCATAATTGTGAGTTGAAACGGGATGAACCATACCAAAACTAAGTGGTGAATAATTATCTCCCTCTTTAGCTCTTTTTGCATCAATATATTTCTTTAAAGAATCAGCAGTAACAGGACGTTCAGTTTTATCTAAACCATATTTTTCCATTTCGGCAATAATGTTATTACCATATGTAATTGCATTACCATTAAAGTCTAATGATAATAAAGCTTGTAAATGAGCATTACCATTGATTCCTAGCGTTGCAGCAATTGGCATACCAGCAAGGGCATGAGAAAAATCATATTCCCCAGAAATTACTTTCTGTTGAATACCTGGCCATCCACCACCTTCTTTTGCAACATGTACATCAAGACCTTCAGCTTTAAAAAAACCTTTCTCTTTTGCAATTACTAATGGAGCACAGTCAGTTAGTGCAATAAAACCTATTTTTAATTTTGTTTTTTCTGGAGCTGCTAATAAAGTTGAAGCAACAACTGAAACACCTAACCCAATTTTTAATACCTGTTTTAACATCTATTCTCCTTAATTTAACATTGTGTATGTTTTGATGTGAACATTATAACAATAGTTTTAGAATAAATTTACAATTTATATGTATAATTAATATACATACAAACCTTAATATTTCATTAATTAAATCTCAAAATACCCTTAAAATGGCTAACATCAGATACTGTCTCTTATACACATCTGACGCTGCCGACGAAGAGGATAGT
>CAJXPH010000122.1 GCA_913057765.1 uncultured Campylobacteraceae bacterium | reverse complement strand
CGAGATCCTCTCTGGTCTCGTGGGCTCGGAGATGTGTATAAGAGACAGTCTTTTACATAAGAATCATATTTAACTTTTATATTTTCTGAGGATATATTATCTTTAACTATAGATTTTTCAGAAGTTTGAGAACTGATTTTCTCAAACAATACCGTATTATAATTTGCTCTTAAATAATTCAATTCAGCTGTCACATTATTTAAATTTTTATTTAATTCTTTTTCTTTCTTTCTTAAATCTTTTATATCATGTTCTTTTTGAATTATTTTTAATTTCGAATATAATATTTCTTCACACCTATCATTCATCTGATCATTTTTTATATCTTGATATTTCATATTATTATTTTGATATGTGTAGAAATATTTATTAAAATCATCAAGTTTCTTCGAATCAACTATGTTACGACATTGATAAGGATATACAACAGAAGGATTATTTAAAACTTTTACTTGAAAATCAATACCTAAACCAAGAGTTATAAAAATAAATATATCTAAAATGATAATAAAAAATATCGTAAGTTTAGATAATTTTTCTTTTCCTTTAAATGTAAAGTTTGTACTATAAAAATCTTTTATATATTGTTTTACCATCATAAATCCTAAAAATTAAATCTTAAAAATAATTTTTAATTTTACTATAGTTATTCTTAGTTTTGTATATCAGTCATTCAACCAAATATAGATAATAAAAAAGATATAATAATTAAAATATAAAAGGTAAAAAATGTCAGAAGTAAAACAAAATTTAAAAGATATAGTTGAAGTAACAATGATTCCAGAAGTAGAAGAATACTTAGAGGATTTACATAAATTATTAGAAGAAAAAAAAGCAAGTGAAGATGATATGGATGCTATTAGAGAAATGGAATCTTTTTTAGTAGAGTTAGAAAATATACTTTTAGTACTTGAAGAAAATAAAATCAGTGATGAAGAAGCAGATGAAGTTTATCAAAATATTTTACGTATGATTGAAGAGAGTAAATCTTAGCTAAAAATAGAAAGGGTTAGATGAAAGAATTCAATGAATACATTATTGCAAATGAGCCAATTATTAGATTGAGTTTTTTTGTTTCCATATTATTATTAATGTCTCTTTTTGAATATATTATTCCAAAAAAAGAACTTTTATTATCAAAGTTTAAACGATGGTCAAATAATATTAGTATTATAGTAGTTAATTCTTTTTTACTAAAATTCATCTTTGCAAGTAGTATAATCACAATCTCTATTTATACAACTGAAAACAAAATTGGATTACTAAACCTCTTTGAAATATCTTTTTTCTTTTCTGTAATACTTAGTATTATATTATTAGATTTAATTATCTATTTTCAACACCGTCTATTTCATAAAATTGATTTTTTCTGGAAATTTCATAAGGTTCATCATAGTGATATGGATTTTGATGTGACTACTGGTTTAAGATTTCACCCTATTGAAATTATCATATCAATGCTCATAAAAATGATCTCAGTATTTATTATTGGTGTACCTATTATTGCTATTGTTATATTTGAAATCATTTTAAGCTCATTGTCTATGTTTAATCATTCTAATATAAAACTTCCAGCAATACTTGATAAAAGATTAAGATACTTTATAGTGACTCCTGATATGCATAGAATACACCATTCAATACATAATGAAGAGTTAAACTCTAACTATGGTTTTAATATATCTCTTTGGGATAGAATTTTTAGTTCATATACTAATAAACCAAAAAATGGTTATGAAAAAATGACAATAGGATTGAAAGAGTTTTATGATGAGAATAAAACAGTGTCAATTTTAAATATTCTAAGTTTGCCTTTTAGGAAGAAATGATTATTTTTATACTATCTTAAAATACATCTCTTCAGAAATAATATCTATACTATCCTCTACTCTATCTAGATAAACTTTCCCTTTTAAATGATCATATTCATGTTGAAAAATTCTAGCAATAAAGTCTTCAAATACTATTGATTTTAATACTCCATCTAAAGTAATATATTCAACTTCGATTCTTGTATGTCTTGGAACTTTTGCTCTGATACTTGGAATACTTAGACAGCCTTCCCAACCTTTAATTCTTTTTTTTGATTTTTTAATGATTTTTGGATTTATTAGAACTTCATTTTCCATCAATGGTGCGTTTGGGTATCTCTCATTTGGATGTGATGAGATTACAAGTATTTGATATGATTCAAAAATTTGTGGAGCTGCTAAGCCTACTCCTTTGGATTGTTTTACACAGTAAAGCATTTTAGAGATAATATTTTTTATCTCTTTTGAATTTATATCTTTTACTTTTTTGGCTTTTTGTCTTAGTATTGGTTCGCCTAGCTTGGCGATTTTACATTCTTTTCTTAGCATTTTTATTCTTTTTATAGTTTTTTATATTATACATTCTTTTCTTTTTAGTAATATATTTTATCACTTTTTGGTGGCAAAAAGTAAAATAAAAAGCCACCAGCCAAGTTGTTAAAGGTAAAGCTTCCCTACAGTTTTCTAATAATTTTCTGACCTGCGAAACTCAATCCAAAAGTGACAGTTAGTCACTTCTTCCTTTCAAACATTCTAGGTCTTATCCGAAAATAATTATAAAACTTCCGGCTTTAACAAAGGCTGGATTTCAAAATCTTAAAATTAAATTGAGACTTTCTCAACAGAGTTAAATCCTGTTGTTTTTTTAAAATTCATATTATGCAAAAAATTATCAAATGAATCTGATGGGTCAATAGCATCTAGATTTAAATACTCAAATGATTTTTTAGATACGGCAACAGAAACGATTGGTAATATCTCTTTATGCCCAGTTTTTTTATCTAATATAGTATCTTTTGCAGTAACTATTATCATATCAACAGATACCAATGCAAAAACTTCTCTTGAAACTCTTAATATAGAACTACATACATAATCTTGATAAATTTCATTATATTGTCCTTTTGGAAGATTTTTAATTGATAGTTTACCACTGCTCAATAAACTTTTTTTCTCCTTAGGTATTATTTCATTACTATGTACAATTAGTTCAATATTAATTTTATCATTCACAAAATTGATTTCTAATTGAGAACCTATTTCTTCAATTTCAGAAAAAGTTCCCATTTCTTTTATAACCTTCATTATTGAAGTTTTATCATTCAAAAGAATTTTCTTAGACAAAGATACTTCTTCCTCCCACTTTTGATATTCTTTTTCATATTGAATAATACTTTGATTATAATTCTTCTCATCAATAATTTTAGAATTATTAACTTTGTCTTCTAATTGTTTTTTCTTTTTTTCAACACTTCCCAAAATTTTTTGAAAAAAATTTGGTTTAAAACTTTCAAGTTCGTGCTTAGCCTTATTCATTTTGGAATACTCTTGAACTGGTTCAATTGGCGGTTTTCCTTTTGAAACTTCCTCCCAATTAATAATTTGTCCACTTTCTTTATGTAAAGACTGTATTCTATCTATATAGTTCTCATATACATCAACTTCATAACGTGCTTGTTCTAAAGCTTCCATCTTTTCATATTCTTTTTGTTGTTTCTCTAATTCTTTTTGTTTACGTTTTGATTCTCTATCTATTTTTTTCATAGCAGAATTAAAAGACCTTAAATTACCTTTCCATCCCATGTTATACTCCTACTTCATTTATTATATAAAAAAGGTGTCACATCTAGCGTCACAAAACTATAAAAGTCATATTTTTAATTAGTTCAAGGCGAAGGAATTTTTTTGTGAAGGAGCATACTAAAGTATGTGACTGAATAAAAGAATTTATTCAACGCAGAAATCATGAAAAAGATGGCTTTTATAAGAAGTATTTAGTAGAGTTTTCTTTTAGTTTCTTATATATTTTGTCGAAATCAACTGGATAAATTCTAGTATCACCAATAGCAGTTATAAAATTCGTATCACCAAGCCATCTAGGTAATACATGATAATGAACATGTTCAGCAATACCAGCACCTGCTGCCTTACTTAAGTTCATACCTATATTTACACCTTCGGCATTTAATACTTCTTTTAGCATCTTAGTAGCTTGTTTAACTCTAAGTGACATTTCCAACCAAACATCATCTTCAAGTTCTTCAATTTTATCTGTATGAATATTTGGAATAATCATCATATGACCTGGAGAATATGGATATTTATTCATAACTACATAACAGTTTTTATCTCTAAAAACTACACCTAATTTTTCATCATCTTTAGGGTTTTCATAAATATGGCAAAATACACAACCTTCTATTTTATCTTCTGTTACGTATTCAAATCTCCAAGGAGCATACATTCTATCCATATTATTTTCCTATACTTATCTTAGATAAAGTTTGGTGCATCATTTGCAAAAAGAATTAAATCACCCTGCTTTGTAAGTGTTGCAAGTGAAGCTTCTAAATCTTTTTTCTCTTTTAAAATATATAACTTATTATCATCAATATTCGCACTTAAAAGATGTGTATTTAAACTACCAGTGATAATTACAAAATCAAACTTTTCATTTATTTCTGTTGCAAGTAAAATATTCGCTTCTGATGTTGATTCCACAAGTCCAGGAGTTACAATTACTTTTCTTCCTTCATATGTAGAACAGATATTTACAGCTTCTAGCATTCCTTCTAAATTTCCATTAAAACTATCATCAACAATTACTTTTCCACCAGCTTCAATCTTTTGTAATCTATGTTCAACTTGTGGTAAATCTTTTAAAGCCATTTTTATTTCATCAATAGTCATGCCAAGCTCGTAAGCTGTTAAAATAACTGCTGTTAAATTTATAGCATTGAAGCTTCCTAGTATTGGTGCATGGAAATGTTGTTGTTCTCCATCTATTATAATATCAAACCAAATACCATCAAGGTTTGACATAGTTACATTTAAATTATCTGGAAATTTTGTAATAGTTTTGTACTCTTTCATAGGTACAGATTCATGGACAAAACCTCTTATCATCTTCGGTGATTTTAGTATTTCCATTTTTGTATGAATAATATTATCTAAAGTTTTAAAGTACTCAATATGTTGTTCTCCAACACTTCCTAAAATACAATATTCAGGTTCTAAGAACATAGTGATTTCTTCAATATCACCTTTTTCTCTAGCTCCTGCTTCTGCAATATAGATTTGGGTATCAAGAGGTAAGTCTCTATTCACATCAAGTACAATTCCACCCATTGTATTTACAGATCTTGGAGTTTTGTATACTTTATATTTTCTTTTTAATACTTGGTATAAATAGTTCTTAATTGATGTTTTTCCATATGAAGCAGTAATTGCAATAGTTTTAAGATTTGGTATTGCTTGAAATCTTTCTTTTGCTTTGTGCTTAAAAGATATAAAAAATATTTTTTCTAAAAGATGAGATATCCCAAAAGCAACAAATAAAGGAATAAATACAGCTGTTGAATGACAAGATTCACTGGCAAGACACAAAGCAGTTATTGCAAATGTCGTAAACAATAAAATTGCTAAAAATCTTTTAACCCGCCCAGTTAAAACTAAAGGACGATCTAGTTTTTTATTCCATAAAATAAAACTAGTAAGAAATAGAAGATAAAAATATATTGCAAAATACATATCTGGCAATAAATAAAAAAGAACAATAGGTGCTACAAAATATGTAATATGCCATTGCCACTTATGATGTTTTAAAACAACTCTTTCTAACTTGTAGTTATACCATTGTAAGTTTGTAATTAGATACCAACCAAGTGCCATGATTAGTATAATATGTGTAAATATATTAAAGTATTCCATTATTTAATTCCGTTTTCAATTCTTAGGGCAATATCTTGTGCATTTCTAATAAAAAAGTAATGGTCTCCTTTATACGACTCGAAACTACTATTTTTTATTAAACTATTTATTTTTTTACCAGAAGGTAATGTTGTTGCACTATCATCTTCGCCCCAGAAAATCATAGCATTTTTTTCATAATTTTCAAAAGATTTTGAAAAGTCTTCATCTACAACATTTTTAAATGTTGCATACATATTCTCACTCATTTTATCAACATCTTTACTTCTAAAAGCTTTTGTGACTTTTCCTAAACCAAAACTATTTAAAGTTTTTGCCATTTTGATTTTCATTTTTACATCAAAAGGTTTTTCTTCTAAAATACCAGCTGTACTAAGTAAAATAAGATTTTTTGGGTTAAGTAAAGCAGCAACTTTTCCACCAAAGGAATGTCCAGCAACTGCCACCACATTTGCATTTAAGTTATAAAAAAACTCTTGTATTATGTTTGCATAGTCAGATGTTGTAAGGGCATAGTCATTTGTACTTTTTCCAAAACCAGGCATATCAATGTATATATGTCGATAGTTTTCTAAAGTACTAGCAAATGCCTGTTTCATAATATCTTTATTTGAACCCCAGCCATGAAGAAAAACTATATCTTCACTAGCACTTGGATTTACTATTTCATAAGAAATATTAAATTGTTTATCTAATAGATTTATACTCTTTAGAGCCAATTATTTACCCTTAGATGCTTGAATTTTATTTACGTATTCATATGTAATTTTAATATCTTTTTCTTTTGGTAAAGATTTTGCTAAAGATGTTAATGTAGAATTAAAATCTTCAAAAAGATAGTTTGACATAGAACCAGGTATTGGATTGATTTCATTTAAATATACTTCATTGTCTTGTACAAAAAAATCACATCTAATTAATGAACCATCAAATAATGTATTATAAATCTTTTTAAATGATTCTTTTATTTTTTCTTCTATTTCTTCTGAAATATCAGCTTTTAAAGCAGTTGAAGTTCTTGCAAAATCCAAATATTTCTTATCAAAATCTAGAAACTCTGCTTTTTGAGGTTCTTCAATAATTGAAAAATTAAATTCTCCATTAATTTTTGTACCAGCAAGATTATATTCTTTAATTCCACCAATAAATGGCTCAATAATAATTGCATCATCAAACTCATATGCTACATCAAGAGAATAAGATAATTCTTCTTGAGTTTTTACAATTGAAACACCAATAGAACTTCCTAATGTTACTGGTTTAATAATAACTGGAAATTGTACTACATTTACAGAATCTGCTTTTGTATAATATTTATATTGAATTGTTTTAACATCTACGCTATGAGCATACCCTTTTGTTAAAAACTTATTGAAGCTTACTGCACAAGCAGATTTTCTTGGACCAATATATGGAAGGTTATAAAACTCAAACATTGAAGCTAAAAGTCCATCTTCTCCATCACCACCATGAGTAATATTTAAAATAACATCCACATCTAAAGATTTTTCACCAAACATAGCTTTTTTTGAAAAGCCACTTTTTTTGATTGTAAGTGCATCACATTTTTTATATTCACCAGAACTAAACAGTTTTGATGTTATTGTATTAGTTGGTATATGATAAAAATCTCTGTTTTGATCACAAAAAATATAAATTAATTCATCTTTTAAAACATCTTTCATTGCAATTGCAGAAACTATTGATATCTCATGTTCATAAGATTTACTTCCAAAAACTATACCTAATTTCAATTTTCTCTCCTAAAATCTATTATAAATTTTATTTTTGTAATTTTTTAAGTGCTTGTCTAACTAAATCACTTGTTGTAGTTGCATCACAAGTCTTTAATACTTTTGATACTATATCTTTTTTAAACCCTAAAGATTCTAAAGCCAATGAGGCTTCTAATGAAGATGAAGCAGCACTGTCACTTTCCTCATCACCATCTATAATAAATCCAGATAATTCTACAAGAATTCTACTTGCGCCTTTAGGCCCAATACCAGGAACTCTTTTTAACATTGATACGTCATTCGAAGTTACTATCTGAGAAAATGAACTTGGGGTAAAGGTAGAACAAATTGCAAGTGCAACTTTAGGACCTACTCCATTTATTTTTATAACTGTATCAAAAAGTTTTTTTTCATTTTGATCTAAAAAACCATAAAGTGTTTGTGAATCTTCTCTTATAATATGAGTAATAAATAATTTGATTTTGTTGTCGGTTATTTTTGAACTGCAGTTAACAGAAACAAAAACTTCATATATAATCCCATTAACATTTAAATTTAATAACGTGGGTTCTTTCTTTTCTATAATGCCTTCTAAGCCTACTATCATACTTTTCTCTTGAATTCTTAAATTTTAATAAGATTTAATTAATAATAAATAAAGTTCATTATATAATCTGTCTCTTATACACATCTGACGCTGCCGACGAAGA
>CAJXPH010000121.1 GCA_913057765.1 uncultured Campylobacteraceae bacterium | reverse complement strand
ACGAGATCCTCTCTGGTCTCGTGGGCTCGGAGATGTGTATAAGAGACAGTATAATTACAAGTAGTGAAAAAGATATTTATGAACAACTACTTACAACAAGAGACTCCAAAAATACAAAATCTTGGGATTTACTCATATGGGGAGATGATGATTGGTATTATCAAAATCCTTGGACTGTATTTTTTATATATGAGAATGGAAGTCCTTGGTCAACTATAAATGATGATAAAATTATGGGAAAATATATCTCAGAATATTTTAAAACAAATGTACAAAGTAAAGAATATGAATCCGTAGTTTCTAAAATACTTTACAGGGCTAGAGATATGGCGTATACCCTTAGAGTTCCATCACCTAATAAAGTAATAGCGGTAAATAAAGAAGTGGTTTATGAACCTTATGAGGGAGGGATGATACCTTTATGGGAAATTGAATTAAGTCGTGATCATTGGTCTATACGAGAAGATAAGGAGTATCCAAAGAAACTGATTACTCCTATAAAAACAAAAAGAATAAAAAATGAAATTAATAAATAATATAAATATTAAATTTAAACTAGGAATACTTTTTTTAATTTTATGCATATCAATCGCAGTATTAGCATTTAAATCTATAAATATTAGTGATCATAACAAACTTACTTTAAAAGATGTACATAGTAAATCTCAAGCAGTATTATCATTGCAAGATAAGATCATCACTCCTTTATATAGTTTAAGAGAACTTACTCAATCTTTAGTAATGGCACCAAATAACGGTATAAGGCATGATATTGAAAAAGATTTAGATTTACTATTATTAAGCCTTCAAATAGAATTTAATTCATTAGAAAATAAAAATGGAATTTTAAATACATGGAATGAATATAAAAAGCTTATAAATAATACAAAACAGTATTTAAGAGATGAGTTTGAGGAAGGTGCATATATAAATGTGACTACTTCAAGTAGAGAACAATTTCATTCTTTAGTAAATAAGTTATTAGAAATTCAAAGTCAATCATTAAATAATTCTACAATTGCCTATACAAAAGCTTCTAAAGAAGCAGTAGATATTAGATTTGAGATATTAATGGTAATTATTGTTGTTTTAATTCTATCAACAATAACTGGTTGGTTAATTTCAAGTAATATTTTAAGTTCAATACATACAGTTCAAAAGGGTTTATCAAACTTTTTTGAATACCTAAATCATAGAAAAACTGCAGTAGAAAAGATTGAGATAAGTTCAAAAGATGAATTTTTTCATATGGCTAAAATGATTAATCAGAATGTTGCAAATATTCAAAAAAATATTGAACAAGATGAAGAATTAATTAAAAATGCTACAAAAGTTTTAGAAAACATAAAAGTAGGAAATCAGGGGACTAGGTTAACAAAAGATAGTAATAATGAAGCTTTAAATGAATTAAGAATAATGATGAATAATGTGATTGACAATTTAGAATTTAAGATACAAGAAGAAATAGGAAAAAGATTAGAGCAAGAACAAATTTTAATTCAACAATCAAAACTAGCCTCTATGGGTGAAATGATTGGAAATATTGCTCATCAATGGAGGCAACCACTAGCTCAAATATCTGCAATTCATATGAATATGAAAGTAACATATGATTTTAATAAGTTTTCAAAAGAGTACTTAAATAGTAAAATAAAAGAGGCTAATACTCTAACTTCATATATGTCAAATACAATTTCAGATTTTCAAAACTTTTTTAATCCTCAAGGAGATAAGGAAAACTTTTCTATTGAAAAAGCTTGTAGAGATGCACATTTTATTCTTTCATCCTCTTTGAAATATCATGGAATTTCATTAACTTTTGATGTACGTGAAGACTCAAATGTCCATGGTTATAGAACTGAATATTCTCAGGTTATACTAAATATTTTGAGTAATTCAAAAGATATATTATTAGAAAGAAGTATTGAAAATCCTGCTATAAATATTGAAATAAAAAATGGTGAGAATTATTCAATTGTAAAAATTCAAGATAATGGTGGTGGAGTGGATGAGAATATTTTAGAAAAAATATTTGAACCATATTTTACTACTAGACATAAAACTCAAGGTACAGGGATTGGTTTATATATGTCTAAAAATATAATTGAACGAAATATGAATGGTTTTATAAATGTACGAAATGAAGATGATGGAGCTTTATTTACAATAAAAGTTCATAAGAATTAACACATTATTATCTTAATTTAGATAAAATATTCATAATTAAATTATGGGAAATATATAAAATGCCTCAAGAAAAAACTTATAAAGAAAAAATTTTAGATTACGTTTATACTTTATCAAAACAACCGTTGTTATTAAAAGATTTATTAGATGCAAATAGACAATATAATGAAGGTATGCATGTGGATCCCTCAAAGTTGGGATTTAGATTAAAATTAACACGTGCTTATTTAGTATATGTTCTTATTGTTATTGGTATAGTTCTTCCTATATCTGCAATAACACATAAACCACTTGCTGGTATTGATTCACATATCTCTATTATTGGAGCTATGGGTATAACAGCAGCAATTTTTATGGGCTTTAACTTTTTTATAGCAAGACTTAGAGATGAAATTACATTAAGACAAATTAAAAAGTCTTGGAAGTTAAGATTTCCATATTTCTCTTATGAAGATTATAGATATAAAGTAGAAGAAATATATCAAAGAGCAATAAAAGAAGAGGTTTCAAAAAAAGATTTAGAAAGATTTATTTTAGATAATCTTGTTGAAGAGTAAGTTACTCTTCACAACTTTCTTCACATTTAGCTAGAGTGTTAAATGGAATATTCCCTCCACAACCACCATATACGAACTTCTGACATTTTCCTTTTTCTTGACTATATTCATATTTAATAAAATATGCCCTACATTTTCCAGTAATACCTTTTTCGTAACATTTTTCAGGAAGTTTAGCTTTATTTGAACAAGCAGTAAATATAAGTAATGGTAACAGTAAAATGATAATCTTAAAATACATAATAACCTCTTAAAAAATATAAGTTATAAAATAGTACAATAAATAACATTAGCATAAAAATTGGATTAACATGAAATTTGAAAAATTCGATGATGGTAACCATTTTACAATTGGTGTTGAATTAGAATTAAGATTACTAGATAAAGATAAATTATCACTTCAGAATGAATATGATTATATTTACTCAAATATTGATGATAAATATAAAAAGAATTTAGCTTCTGAATTTCTAGGTTCTATGATAGAGATAAATACTCCAGTTTTTAACTATGAAAAAGACTTGATTTCATATTTAAAAGAGATTATCTTAGATATAAATAATCTTGCATCTAAGAAAAATATATGTTTACAAACTAGTGGTACTTACGCACAAAAGAGTACTAATATTAAAGTAAATTCTTGTGAAAGATATGAAGAACTCTATGCTGAACATCAAATATTATTAGATGATTTTTCAATATGTGGTACACATGTTCATATAGGATTTGAAGATTTTGATAAAGCTTTAAAAGCTTATAATTATTCAATATATTACTTACCCTTATTTGTAGCACTAAGTGCATCATCTGTTTTTTTTAATAATACAAATTCAGGTATCCATTCTTATAGAACTAAAATATTTGACCGGTTACCAAAAGCATCAATTCCTGATTATTTTGATGATTATGAACAGATGAAATCAGTATATGACTTATTACATGAGAATAAAGTAATTAAGAGTACAAAAGATGTTTGGTGGGATGTGAGAATTCAACCTCATTTTAGAACCTTAGAGCTTAGAGCTTGTGATGCAGTTCATGATTTAGATAGATTAGAAGTAATTGTTGCATTGTTTAAAGCAATATGTCAATTATCACAAAATGAAGAACCTACAAGAATGCCAATGCAGGTTTTAAAACAAAACATGTGGAGTGCTACGAGATATTCTATGAGTGGTTCAATGATAACAGGCACCGGACCCATATCAATACGAGAATCTTTAAATGTATTGATTGACAAAGCTTATAAAAATTCATTATTAAATAAAGAAATGTGTGAAAAAGCAAAAAAAATAGTATCAGAAAAGAGTGTTTCAGAACAGATGATTGAAGTATATAATAAAACAGAAGATTTAAAAGATGTAGAAAGATTAGGAGTATTTAAATGAAAGGTGTAGTTGCCGCTGGTGATACAAACTCAGCACAAGCAGGAGCTGATATTTTAAAAGAGGGAGGGAATGCATATGATGCTGCAATAGCCGTTATGTTAGCAGCACCAATTTGTGAACCTCTTTTTACAAGTCTAGGAGGGGGAGGTTTTCTTCTTGGTCTTGAAAAAGGTAAAAAGCCAGAGTTATATGATTTTTTTGTTGAAGTACCTAAAAAAAGAATTAATGAGCCAGAGTTTTATCCTATATATGTAGATTTTGGGGCAGCTGTTCAAGAGTTTCATATTGGAGCAGGATCTATTGCTATTCCTGGATTAGTTGAAGGAATATCTCAAGTATATAAAGATAAATGTACTTTACCAATGAGTAAAATTATTGAACCTGCGGTTAAATATGCAAGAGAAGGTGTATATCTCTCTTCAATGCAAGCTAGTTTTGTAAAACTTCTTGAACCAATTTTTACATCAACTAGAAGTAGTATGAATGTATATGGAATGCCAGATGATGAAGATGAAAATAAATTAATTGATGAAACGCATCTTTTTAAAAATCCTAATTATGCAGATTTTTTAGAGGCTTTTGCAAAAGAAGGAAGTAGACTTTTTTATGAAGGTCAAGTTGCGGATGAAATTGAAAAAATTACAAAAGAACATGATGGATTAATTTTAAAAGAAGATTTAAAAAATTACAAGTGTATGAAACGTGAACCAATTGATTTTAATTATAAAGGTTATGAAATTGTAACAAATCCACCTCCAAGTGGAGGAGGGATTTTAATTGCTTTTACTATGAAATTATTAGAGAATTATGATTTAAAAGATTTTAGATCTTATGAATATGTAAAAGGATTGATTGAAGCTTTTAAAACTACAAGTGATTTTAGAAAAGAACATGTAGATGAATTTTTACATGATCCAAAATTAAAAGAAATTTTATCAAATGATAGACTTATTAAAAACTATTGTACAACAATGCATAGTAGACTTAATCTTTGGGGAAATACAACTCATCTTTCAGTAATAGATGAGGAAGGTAATGCTGTATCTGTTACAACAACCAATGGAGAAGGTTGTGGACATGTAGTACCAAGTTCTGGAATTATGTTAAATAATATGATGGGAGAAGAAGACTTGAATCCACATGGATGGTTTTCTTGGCCTGAAGGAATTAGGTTACCATCAATGATGGCACCAACAGCAGTCTTGAAAGATGGACATCCTGAACTAATATTAGGAAGTGCTGGAAGCAATAGAATACGTTCAGCAATTACTCAAACAATGATAAATAATCTTGATTATGGAATGAACTTACATGATAGTATCAATTCTCCACGAACCCATTTTGAGAAAGGTTCCGTATGTATGGAACCAAATTGTGATGAAGTTATAAGAAATGAACTTGAAAAACATTATAAGCTACAATACTTCGATGATTTAAATGTATTCTTTGGTGGAGTACAAGCAGTAAATGGTAATTTAGAAGGTGGTTGCGATTCACGACGTGGCGCTGCTGTTATAAAAGTAGATTGATGATATTTTATCATCACCTATTTATTTGAAAGGTTTATAATGAATTCAAAGTTAGTTGCTTGTAATGTGACATCTTGGCATGATGCTTATTCTATAGGACATGAAAAGATTGATAGTGAGCATAAACGTCTTTTCGATATTGCTTCAGAAATTTATAAATACTCAAATGATTCAAAAATGATTATAAAAATAGTAAAAGAACTAGTTTTATATACAAAATTTCATTTTAAAAATGAAGAAGATTTTATGAGGTCTATAGATTTTAAGAATTTAGAGGAACATAAGAAACTACACAGAAAAGTAATTACTGAATTAAATATTGTAATTAAAAATATCAATTCTAAACCTATTGAAGAAAGTGTGCACCAATTAAATACTTTGGTTAATAAAAATATTTTACAACATATTTTAATTGAAGATAAAAAAGTACATCATGCTATTAGAACTAGAGATGAATTAAAAAACAACTTTAAATGGAAAATGGAATATAAGATTAACAATAAACTTTTAGATGATGAGCACCAACAACTTTTTGATATTGCAGAAAATGCTTTGAATTATAATAATACAGATATAAAATCGCATATAAAGATTACTATAAGTGAATTATATGATTATATGAAAGTACACTTTAAAGATGAAGAACGTTATATGGAAGAAATAGGATATCCTCAATTATCAGAACACAAAATTATTCATGAATCTATAATCCATCAAATGAACGACTTCATAAAGCAATTATCTACTTTAAATATCATTGAATTTGAAAAAAAATTAATAGAGTACATGGATATTTGGTTGATTAACCATATCTTATATGAAGATAGAAAAATCATAAAATTTCTTAAAGAGTAAGCTCTTTTAAATTAAATTGAAAATGTATCTCCATAAAATTTAGAATAGAATCTACAAAAGCTTCTGCACATTTCTTCCTATTTTCTTTTGTATCTCGACATCCTAGATATGGGAATTCAATTTGAATACCACTTATATTCCCTCCGTTTAAAGAACCGTATCTGATAGTATCATAGGCACCTTCAAAATAGTTACCATCACTTGCATATGGAAGTTTAACAGAAGGAATTGAATCAAACCCATGATTACTCATTAAACTTCCTAGTGAATGTGGACCACGTAACTGGTCTATAAAACTCTCTTGTGAAAAGTGACTAAGTGTTTTAATACTAGATTTAATTTGATTTTCTCTAAGTTCAGTTTCATGAAGTCTTAATATCTCATTATCTAAAAGATAACCAAATTCTAAATATCCTTTGGGATGAGATTGTCCATGAATATCTATGTAAAGCCCTTTTCCAAATTTCTTTTCTATAGATTTTTTTGAGCTTTTAATCAAATAGTGAAACTGATTATAGGGAATACTAGCTCTATGATCTTCATAAGCTTCATTGACTTCTCTATTTATATCAACTTTTTCTCTAGAAATTGTTGCAATTACTGCATATGGTGTGGAGTTTGTTCTTCTATGAAATTCTTCTACAATATCTTTTGTTAGTTCTAAAGTAAAATCATCTTTATCGAATACTCCACTTGTTCTTGTATCTATATCTAATGGTTTTTCATCTCCACCATGTGGAGCAGAAAGTATAATTGGAAGATTCCCATCATAATACTCAATATAGTGGTTAGTAATTGATTGTGTCATATATTGCTTTTGCCTCTTTATTTCTTTGTTTTTTTAATTCCATATCTATATATTTTGCATCAATATTTTGTTTTGTTTTAAATGCAATTGTCTGTTTTTTCTTGACAGGTTTAATTTGATATATTTCAAAACCTGATTCATATAAAGATAATCGTATATTTGTAGAGACAGCATAGGTAGTAAGAATTGCATTCTCATTACATATCTTAAAAATATCGCGAAAGTATTCAACTGTCCATAACTCTTTATTCACTTCTGAGCTAAATGCATCTTGGTAAACTATATCAATGTTTTTTAATGTTTTAATATATTCTCTTGCATCACTTATACAAATTGTTATACTAATTGTATCATCTTTATATTTTAAATCCTTTGATAGAGCCTTTATTATCGGTAATATCTCATTAAACTCATTTGGATATTTAAACTCTTCAAGGGATTTTATTAGCTTTAAATCAAACTCAGGAGAAAAAATTTCAATGCTTATATTTAAATTATTTTTTAAAATATAAAATATTGTACTTAATGTGTTGTATCCAATACCAAAACAAATATCAAGTATTCTAAGATGTTTTTTTTCTTTATGAAAATCAAATGCTGGAATCACATGCTTTGTAAGAGACTCTTTTATCGCACCAGTTTTTAAGTCATGGAATGGTTGATTATATTTTTTTGAAAAAAGTGTATTTGAACCATCTTCTGTTATGATTAACTCGTCCAATATAAATTATTATCCTTATTTTAATTAAAAATTTTCAGTTATTTTTAGTATTTTATTGATATTATATATGTAAATGTATTAAAAACCAATGGATTAATATATTAATAATTTAATATCTGTCTCTTATACACATCTCCGAGCCCACGAGACCAGAGAGGATCTCG
>CAJXPH010000120.1 GCA_913057765.1 uncultured Campylobacteraceae bacterium | reverse complement strand
TCTACACTATCCTCTTCGTCGGCAGCGTCAGATGTGTATAAGAGACAGGCAGTAATAGTAGCAGGTCGTAGTGCATCTTCGTTTACTGCTCAAATTGGAACAATGAAAATTACAGAAGAAATAAGTGCTATGAGGACCATGGGTTTAGATATTGATATTTTTTTAATTATTCCTAGAGTTATTGCTTTAATTGTTGTTATGCCTTTACTTGTTTTTTTTGCTGACATGTCTGCGTTACTTGGTGAAATGGTTATTGCTAAGTATCATTTAGGTGTTTCATATACTCAATTTATTGACAGAGTTTACGAATTTGTTGAAATTAGACATATTTTATTAGGTCTTGCAAAGGCACCATTATTTGGAATTTTAATTGCTGTAATTGGCTGTTACAGAGGATTACAAGTAAGAAGTGGTACAGATATAGGAAGATATACAACAAAAGCAGTTGTAGATTCAATTTTTTGGCTTATTATTATAAATGCCATAATTTCACTTCTATCTATTCAGTTAGGATTTTAATATGGTTGAAGTAAATAACTTATCTACATCTTTTGAAGATAAAATCGTTCATGATAATATCTCTCTAAAAATAAATAAAGGTGAGATCTTTGGAATTTTAGGTGGAAGTGGAAGTGGAAAAACAGTCCTTTTAAGACAAATTATTATGTTAGATGAAATTCAAGAAGGTGAAATCAAAATATTTGGTGAAAATATAAAACATCTAAATGCAAAAAAAAGAGAGTTTATAAAAAAGAACTGGGGCGTTTTATTTCAATTTGGTGCCCTATTCTCTTCTATGAACGTTATTGATAATATTGGAATTATGTTAAAAGAAAATACAAATCTTCCTAAAGATTTAATTGAAGATATTGCTCATACAAAATTAAAGATGGTTGGATTAGATGCAAGGGTTGGAAAGCTATATCCAGAAGAACTTAGTGGTGGAATGAAAAAAAGAGTTGCCCTTGCAAGAAGCCTCGCACTTGACCCTGACATCGTTTTTTTAGACGAACCAACATCAGGATTAGACCCAGCTAGTGCAAAAGCATTTGATACGCTTATTTTAGAGCTAAGAGATATGCTTGGCCTTACAGTTGTTATGATTACACATGAATTAAATACAATTAGAAATGTATTAGATAGGTTTTGTATTATTGCTGATTCAAAGTTAGCTTTAACTGGAACTTACGAGGATGCATTAAAAGCAAATAATGCTACAATTAATAGGTTTTTAAAACTACAAAAGGAAGATTTTGGAAAATAAGGCTAGATATACACTTGTTGGTATCTTTGTATTAGTTTTTACTATAGCAATGGTTCTTTTTATTTTATGGTTAGCAAGATATGATATTGAAGAAATAAACGCTAAAGAGTATAGACTTTATAGTAAAATATCTATTGGAGGGTTAAATAAAAACTCAATAGTAGAATATAAAGGTTTAGATATTGGGGTAGTTGAAAAAATTCAAATTAATCCAAAGAACTTGGAAGAGATAGAAATCATATTAAAAATTTCTAAGCCAGAAGTAATAAAAACTGATAGTTTTGCCATTGTTCAATCGCAAGGTGTAACTGGAAACAAAATTATTGAAATTGATGGAGGGACACATAATACAAAACCTCTAGAAGTTAAAGATAGTTCATATGCAGTAATTCCTCTAAAAAAATCATTTATAGATAAAATCACTTCAAGTGCAGGGAATATTGGGGAACAAGTAGAAACACTATTAAAGCGCTTTGAGCACTTATTAAATGAAAAAAACTTAAATAATATAGATGCTATTCTAACTAACACAAATAACTCTACAAAAGATTTTGACGAAATGGTTCTAAAAATAAATAAACTTATTGATAGTTCATTTGTTAAGACTCTTAATAATGTTGATGAAATGACATCAAGTATTAATAATGTTGTTAAAAATGATATATCAAAAACTGTTACAAATGTAGATAATTTATCAAAAAATTTAAATTTATTAGCTAAAGATATTCAAAATATTGTAAATACAGATGTGAAGCTTTTGGTTAAAGAGTTACAAAAAACTGCTACATCATCTCAAGATATAGATAAAGTGCTAGATGAATTAGAAAGTACTTTACACAAAATCGATAATACTGTTGATGAATTTAGTCAAAATGGTGGAGATATGATATTTAAAACAAGAAAAGTTAATTATGGACCAGGAGAATCAAACAATCATGAGTAAACAATTATATAAATCATTTTTTGTTGCAATAACAATCATATTTCTTTTTAATGGATGTATTAGTATAACAAAAGAGCTTCCCGCTCAAAAAACTTACTCTTTAACTTTAGAAAAAAAGAATAGCAATATTTCTAGTAAATATTATGATAAAACAATCCGTATTTATGAACCAAAAGCTTTAAGTAGTATAAATACAAAAGCAATACTTTACTCAAAGAATGCTGTAGAGCAAGAAGAATATGCTCTAAGTAAATGGAGTGATAAACCATCAAAAATGGTACAAAAATTAATAGCAAAACATCTTACATCTCAGAATAAATATAAATATATAACCTCTTCTAATATAAAAGTACCCACAGACTATAAGTTAATAAGTGAATTAGTTGAATTTAAACAAATATTCACAGAACATAAATCTTATGCAGATTTCTCTATTAGAGTTTATTTAATAAATAATAACACACAAAAAGTATATTTCAAAAGTTTCACATATAATAAACTATCAAATACAAACAATGCTAAAGGCTTAGTATATGGGATAAATAATATTTCTAATAACTTTTTATTAGACTTACAAAACTTTATTCAGAAGTCTCTAAAAAAGGATACTTTATAAAATATAACTGTATTAATTTTCTTTCTTTTTAATTAGTTATTCTGATATAATAATTTTATAAAGGTTTGTTATGTTTAGTAAAAATGAAAATATAATCTTACTAATTATAAGATATACACCTCCTATTTTTATATTAACACTTTCATTTATTATTTCTCTCATGTTGTATTTTAATAATCAAGCTACATTTAATGAGGAGAAAAATTTAACTCAAAAACATTATGTTGAAAAGAATAAAAAAGATATAAAATCACAAGTAAATACAGTTTATAACTACATAATTAATCAACAAGAAGAAACAGAAAAAAGATTAAAGCAAAGTATTAAAGAAAGAGTATATGAAGCGCATACTATAGCGATGAGTATTTATGAAGAAAATAAGCATTTAGAGAAAAATATAGTAAAAAAAATGATAAAAGATGCATTAAGAAATATTCGATTTAACAATGGCAGAGGATATTTTTTTATATACGCATTAGATTATGAATGTATTTTATTACCAGTTGCCAAACGCCTAGAAGGAACAAGTTTTTATAATTTCAAAGATGGGAAAGGTGATTTCCTAACAAGAAATATTGTAAAGATGATTAAAGAGAAAAACGAAGGTTTTATGACTTGGTCATATCATAAACCTGAAGATATGAAAAATCAATATAAAAAACTAGGTTTTAACAAACATTTCAAACCATATAACTGGTTTATAGGGACAGGTGAGTATTTCAATGACTATGAGGACGACATTAAAAAAAATGTACTAACATATATTCACAATCTTACATATGAAAAAAATGCCTATATATTTGTTATAGACTATAAAGGAACTTATTTAAATCATATTAGAAAAGAAATTATAGGACTAAATGCTTTAAAAGCAAAAGATACAAGAACTCACCAAACAATTATTGATGCAATTAGTACCGCAAAAAGTGGAAAAGGGTACATTACATACATACAAAATAAAAAACCTGGAAGTAACTTACCTGTAAAAAAAACAAGTTTTATAAAAGGAATACAAAACTGGCAATGGCTAATTGGAAAAGGTTTTTATGAAGATGATTTACAAGGTATTGTAAAAAAACAAGAAATACTTTTAAATAAAAGGTTCAAAAATAATGTAGAACATTTACTAATAATGACTGTTATACTAACAATACTATTACTTATCATATCAATTTATATATCAAAATTTTTAGAAAAAAGGTTTATAAAGTATCAAGATGAAATAAAAAATAATCTTGAAGAGATAACAAAACAACACAATATACTAGCTCATCAGTCAAAAATGGCTGCAATTGGGACAATGATTGGTAATATTGCGCATCAATGGAGACAACCTTTATCTTTAATATCTACAGCAGCAACGGGGATGAAACTTAAAAGAGAAATTGGAGAATTAAGTGATAAAGAATTTGATACAAGTGTAGACTATATAAATGATTCAACACAATACTTATCTAAAACAATTGATGATTTCAGAAATTTTTTCGCGAGTAACAAAGAAAAATTAGATTTTACTGTTGATATAGCTTATACTGAAGTTCATAACCTTCTAAAAATACAATTTGTTAATAACAACATCAAAATTATAAACAATATAAAAAAACATACGATATATGGTATTCAAAGCGAATTAGTACAAGTAATAATAAATATTCTAAATAATTCAAGAGATGAACTTTTAAAATTAGATAGTCAAGATAGATTAATATTTATAGATAGTTTTGAAGATAAGAACAATCTAGTAATCCAGATAAAAGACAATGCAGGGGGCATTAAAACTGAAATATTGGAGCATATTTTTGAACCATACTTTACAACAAAACATCAATCGCAAGGTACAGGTATTGGACTTTATATGTCTCAAGAAATTATTATAAAACATTTCGAAGGATCTATGTATATGGAGAATTCTACCTATGAATATGATGGGAAAGAATATACAGGAGCAAAAACTACAATTGAAATACCCTTATCTAAATGATTTCGCGTATCGCAAGGTAACATATTAATTTAAATAGAAATAGCTATCTAAATTTTATCCAATTTCATTTTATTAAATAAACTGCTTTTAGATATAATTAACCCAATTTCGGAAAAAAGGGTTTAATAAATGGGAAAAATTACAGAACAAGATATTATAGATAGTGTTGCGGGAGCATGTCAATATATTTCATATTACCATCCAACAGACTTTGTTGAAGGAATGGTTGAAGCATACGAAAAAGAACAATCAGAAGCAGCTAAAAATGCAATTGGTCAAATTTTAATTAACTCTAAAATGTGTGCGATGGGACACAGACCACTTTGTCAAGATACAGGTTCAATCAATATCTTTGTAAAAGTTGGTTTAAAAGCTGACCTAGATATTACTAGAGAATTAGAAGATATTTTAAATGATGGTGTAGCTAAAGGTTATACTGATCCAGATAATACATTAAGATTTTCAGTAGTTTCAGATCCTGCAGGGGAAAGAAAAAATACTAAAAATAATACTCCAGCAGTTATTCATATGAGTGTTGATAATGGTGATACAATTGATATTACTGTTGCCGCTAAAGGTGGTGGTTCTGAAAATAAATCTAAATTTGCAGTACTAAATCCATCTGATTCAATCTATGATTGGGTTATGGAAAATGTTAGAAATATGGGTGCAGGATGGTGTCCTCCAGGAATCTTAGGTATTGGAATTGGTGGAAATCCAGAGAAATCAATGCTTTTAGCAAAAGAGTCTTTAATGTCTCATGTTGATATTCATGAACTTAAAGAAAGAGGTCCAGAAACTGCACTTGAAGAGTTAAGATTAAAATTATATGAAGATATAAATAAAGTTGGAATTGGAGCACAAGGGCTTGGTGGATTAACGACAGTACTAGATGTTAAAATTCTAGATTATCCATGTCATGCTGCTTCTCTACCAGTTGCTATGATTCCAAACTGTGCAGCTACTAGACATATTCACTTTGAATTAAAAGGTAACGGTGCTGCAAGATTTAATAAACCAGATTTAGATCTTTGGCCAGATTTAGAAATCCCAATGGATACAGTTAAAAAAGTGAACATTGATGATTTAACAAAAGAAAATTTATCTCAATATAAATCAGGTGATACATTATTATTATCTGGAAAAATCTTGACTGCGCGTGATGCCGCTCATAAAAAAATTGTTGAGTACAAAAATGCTGGGAAAGAACTTCCAAATGGCGTTGATTTAAAAGATAGATTTATCTACTACGTTGGACCAGTTGATCCAGTTAGAGATGAAAAAGTTGGACCTGCAGGACCAACAACATCTACAAGAATGGATAAATTTACTAAAGACATGATGGAAATTGGTATCATGGGTATGATTGGTAAAGCAGAAAGAAAGCAACCAACTATTGATTTAATTAAAGAATATAAATCAATGTACCTAATTGCTACAGGTGGAGCAGCATATTTAATTTCACAATCTATTACAGATGCAAAAGTTGTTGCATTTGAAGAAATGGGGATGGAAGCTATTTACGAATTCGAAGTAAAAGATATGCCTGTTACTGTTGCAGTTGATACAGAAGGAACTTCTATTCATACAACGGGACCTGCAAAATGGAGAACTATCTAATTTAATTTATTAATACAAAGGTTTTTTACCTTTGTATTAATAGTTACTCTCTCTTGATATTCGAGTATTGACAACTGCAATATCATTTAAACTATTAAATACTTCCATTGTTGTATCTTCAATTTCTTTTGCAGCTTGTTTCAATATTTTATTAGCAACTCTTTTAGTATTTAAGTCCATATATACTTGAACCTTATTATGAATTTTTTCATGTGATTGTTTTAAATTATTCCATTCAGGAGATCTTGAATAAGCTTTATTCTCATTTTCCATTTGTGTTATCCAAACTCCTAGATTACAAGATTTACAATCGGTTATAGTGCAAGTTCGAAATGAATCTAGGTCTGTAAAGTAATCTTTTTTAAAATTGATATGATCATTTTTATATTTTGATATATCTTGAATTAAGTCTATGTCATCAACCATCGAATAATATTTATCATTTATTTGAGCTTGTTTAGTAATACCAAGTAATCTTGTTGATAAATTGGCAACCTCTTTTGATAATGTATCTATATTTGATGATGTAGTTGCATTATTCTGTGTCATTTCATCTAATAAAGTAATTGCATCATTTATTTGTATCATTCCAGACTCTTGTTCTTTTATTGCAACGCTTACATTATCTATAATATTCTTTGTATCTACAATTTTAGAAGATAAATTTTCATACCCATTTATCATATTAGTTGAAATACTTTTCCCTTCATTAGATTTTGTACTTGCATCTTCAACTAGTTTCTTTATCTCTTTTGCAGCATCAGCAGAACGCCCTGCAAGATTTCTCACTTCTTGTGCAACAACAGCAAAACCTTTTCCTGCTTCACCTGCTGTTGCAGCTTCAACCGCAGCATTAAGTGATAAAATATTTGTTTGAAATGCAATCTTATCAATTATTGATATTGCATCACTTATTGCACTTACTTTTTCATTTATCTCATCCATTGAAGTAGATGTTTTACTTGCTAGTTCATTACCACTAATTGCACTACTGTTAAGTTCATCTGCAATATCAGCCATTTTAACAACATCTTCACCACTTAACTTCATATTATTAGTTATTTGCTCAATAGAGGCAGCGGTTTCCTCTAATGAAGCTGCTTGCTCATTAGCACTATTTGATAAAACTTTTGAGGATTTAGTCAAAGTTACAGTATTAGATTCCAATTCTTGCCCTGCATTAGTAATCATTGCTACTAACTGAGAAGTAGATTGTCCTAATAAAATAGCTCCACTTGATAAAGTACCAAAATCTCCGTACATACCAATCTTTTCATCATCATTTAATCTAAATTTATAATTTCCAATTGCATAATTATCAAGTACCTTATTAATATTATTTACTTTCTGTTTTGTATAAGAAATCATTTGATTAATAATTACTCTTAATGACTCAACCTCAAGGGTTCCACCTTTTTCATGAATTTTATATTCAAAAAAACCATTAGAAACTTTTCCCATAATATCGCTAATTTCAGATACTACTTTTTTATCTTGTTCAATTATTTTTTTAATTTTTTTAATTTGAGCATTCATATCTTCTGTCATTTGCCCAAACTCATCGGTACCATCTATTTTCATTGGTTTAAGATATTCTTTTTCCCTAATTACATAAAGGAAGAAATGTTCTAATCCTTCTTTAAAAGTTGATAAAGAATTAACTATTTTTTTAGTCATGTAAGAACTAATTATAAGGACCATGATAATCATTGATATCACAAAAATGGATATAAAAATAAACTCATTATTTAAATTCTGTCTCTTATACACATCTCCGAGCCCACGAGACCAGAGAGGATCT
>CAJXPH010000119.1 GCA_913057765.1 uncultured Campylobacteraceae bacterium | reverse complement strand
GAAATAGGTAGATATTTGGAAGAAATACTAAATAAAGAAGAAAATGTAGAAATACAAGAAGAAAAAAATAGAGAAGATTTTCCTCTTCTTTACTCTTTAAAATATGTATTAGATTTTTATTTTGGTGATATCTCTATTGAAACTATTTTAAATCTTTCTGCAACATCAAATATAGGATTCACAAGTGAAATAGCTATTGATGTAGCTAATGAAGTTGGACTTACTGCAATTCTTAAAGAAATTGACGCTTCAGAAATCCCAAATCATTTTTTCCCTTGTATTGTTTTGGATAAAAATGATAAACCTTTTGTGTATATAAAAAAAGATAGAGATGTATATTTATACGATCCCATAACAAAGGAACAAATTAAAGAGAGTCCAAGTTTTTTAAAACATTTTAAAAAAGCAATTTTAATATTTAGAGATCCAAAGAAAGAAAAACTTTTAGATGAAACACGTTCTAAAAATTGGTTCTGGAAACCAGTTAAGACTTTTTGGCGTTCATATATTGAAATAGGCTTTCTAACTTTCTTTATTAATTTATTTGCATTAGCAGTCCCTTTATTTACTATGAGTGTATATGATAGAGTTGTACCAAATAATGCTACAGAAACTTTATTTGTACTTGCTACTGGAGTTATAATAATTCTCTTATTTGATATCTATTTCAAAAGTGTAAGAAATCATATTATTGAAAAAGTTGGAAAAAAACTTGGTGTTTATTTAGAAGAAGAACTGATGAAAAGAATGCTTAATATAAAATCAGAATATGATAATATGTTAGTTGGTTCAAAAGCTAATCTTTTCAGAGAATTGAGTCAAATAAAAGACTTTTTTGCTACTAAATCAATACTTCAAGTAATTGATTTACCTTTTTTCTTTATCGCAATACTTGTGATATATGTCATTTCTCCAGCTGTAGCAGCTGTACCATTTATTGTTGCAATTTTGATTATAATATTTAACGTAATAATGCAAATACCAATTTCAGAACTAAGTAAAAAAAACATAGAGAATGTGCAGTCAAAAAATAGTTATCTAGTTGAAACAATACAAGGAAGTGAGATAATCAAGCTTTCAAATGCAAGCTCAACAAAGTTATTTAACTGGAGAAACTTAGTAGCAGTAACAGACAATATTGGTCATAAAATACAGTCATTAAATGTATTTTCAATGAATTTATCTCAAACAGTTGTTCAATTTGTAACTATGGCAGTAATCGTTGTTGGTGTATTTGAAATTGCAAATAAAAATTTAACTGTTGGTGGACTAATCGCAGTTACTATTTTATCTAGTCGGGCAATGGTTCCTGTTATTCAAACTTCTATGATGGTAATTAGGTTTAAAGAAATCAAAGAGTCTCTAAATAATATAAATGAATTTTGGCATCTACCTTTAGAAAATGATAAAAACCTTGAAATAGGAATTGGAAGATTAAAAGGTGAAATAGAATTTTCGGATGTTGGATACTTTTATAAAAATAGTAAATATGCTTCAATTGAAAATTGTAATTTAAAAATTAAACCTGGTGAAAAAGTTGGAATCATTGGGCAAACAGGTGCAGGAAAAACTACTTTCTTGAGACTTCTAACTGGATTAGATTCAACGACAAGTGGAAGCATATATTTAGATGGACATGAAATATCTACTTTACATCCTGTTGAAGTTCGTCAAAATATTGGCGTTATGCCCCAAGAACCATTTTTATTTTCTGGCTCTTTAAAAGAGAACATTGAACTATCAAACCCTATAAGTAAAGAAAAATTAATGGCTTTGATTAAATTGACAGGTTTAGATGAACTTGTGAAAAAATCAGGGCAAGGAGATGGATTACAAGTTGGTGAAAGAGGAAACAATTTATCTGTTGGACAAAGACATCTTGTTGCCCTAGCGCGTGCAATATTAAACGATCCTCCAATAATGATTTTGGATGAACCAACAACAGGTCTTGATGTTGGATTAGAAAAGACTTTAATTACACATGTGAAAGAATTATTAAAAGATAAGACTCTTATTGTTATTACTCATAGGTTTGCAGCGTTAGATCTGGTGGACAGGGTAATTGTTTTAAACAATGGTAAAATTGTAGCAGATGGACCAAAAGATAAAGTTTTATCTGCATTACAACAAAAAAAGTAAAGAAGAAAAATGAATAATAAATTATTTGAAGAAACAAGATGGAATTATTATGTCTCAGTAGTTCCAATAATGTTATTTTTTATTGCTTTTATTACTTGGTCTTTCTTAAGTGAAATAGATGAAGTTGTACGAGGAACGGGTAAAGTTGTTCCTTCTGGCCAAACTAAAATTCTTCAAAATTTTGAAGGTGGTATAATCTCTAATATTAGAGTAAAAGAGGGTGATACTGTTAATAAAGGGCAAATTATTTATACTCTTTCAAATGAATTTTTTAAAGCAGATTTAAAATCAAAAGAAATAGATTTATTAGCTTTTAAATCTAGTGCCTTTAGACTAAAAGCTTCTATTGATGAAAAAGAAGAAATATTATTTCCTGAAGAACTTACTTCAAGTATTCCCGATATTATTGAGAATGAAAAACGTATTTTCAACGAAGATTTAGAGAATAGAGAAACTAAAATAAAAATTGCTAATGATCAATTAAGACAAAAAAAATTCAAATTAAAAGAAGCTCAAACCAAGTTTGAAAATCTTAGTCTCGAACTAAATTTGGCACAAGCAAATATGAAAATTCTTGAATCACTTTATAAGAAAAAAGTAGTATCTAAAAAAGAATATATAGGTGAACTTTCAAAAAAGCAAAGCATTGTTACAAAACTCTCAGAGACTAGAAATAGTATTCCTATTATTCAAGAAGAAATTCAAGAAGCAAGAGGAAAAATAAAAACTGTAAAATCAGATATTCGATCAAAACATTTACAAAGATATTCTGTAATCAAAGCAGAAATAAATAAACAAATAGAAAAAAATAAAGCAAATACAGATAGAGAACTCAGAAAAGAAGTAGTGTCTCCTGTAAATGGTATTATTAATAAGCTTTATTTTTATACTGTTGGGGGTATTGTAAAAGCTGGTGATAAAATGGCAGAGATTACTCCTATTGAAGATTCTTTAACTATTGAAGCTAGGGTAAATACTTCAGACCGAGCATTGATTTGGAGTGGTCAAGAAGTATCAGTTGAAATTACTGCTTACGATTTTTCAAAATATGGATTATTAAATGGCAAAGTGATTTCTATTTCACCTGATTCTTTTGAAGATAGAAATGGTAATGTTTTCTATTTAATAAAAGTAAAAGCAGAGGCTAATCAATTTGCACCAGATTTACCAATTCTTCCTGGTATGGTTGCCAATGTAAATATATTAACTGGAAAGAAAACTATTCTCCAATATATTATTAAACCACTTAAGAATATAGGGAAAAATGCATTAATTGAACAATAATTCAAAAATAATCAAATAACTTTTCATTTAATTAGTTAATATCATTATTTTTTCATTAAAATAAAAGTTAAATTTCACTATTATAAATAACTTTTAAGTTATAATCGCGGGGTTTATATGTTTAGCTTCTTTAAATTTCTTCAGAATTCGTTAAAAAATTTAAAAAAGAATAAAGGATTGTGGTTTACTATCCTTGGGGTTCTTTCAATTGTTGGTATTTTTTTATGTCTGTACATTCTTACACATTTGACAGAAGATGTTTCAAAAGATGTGTATAAAAATATCTCTACAAACTATGTGAAAAATTATAAAAATAGAGTTCATAAAAAAGAAGAAAACTTTAAAAAAATATTGCTTACTTTACAAACAAATAATTTTTTAATAGATAATATTGAAAAAAATGATTTAATTGCTCTAGGAAGTAAGATTTCTGAATACAATGTAAATTTTAGGAAAACAGGATTTGAAACATTACAAATTAGTTTCTATCCAATTCTCAATCAAATTAATCAATATAGAAATAGCGTAAATTCTGTAATATCTTCTAAATCAAAAACCTTTGGTGTTGAAGTTTTACAAGATGGGATATTTTATATTTATATTGAACCAATTATTAAAGATGACATATTAATCGGTATTATAGAATTAAGAGAAGAATTACATACTTTTAAACAAGAATATTCAAGAGATGATACAATCTTCCTTCTTTTACTTGAAGAAAGAATGTTGAATCAATTATCAATAAAATCTAGAAACGGTAAATATAGAAAAGTTCTTGACACAGTATATGTTGAAGAACTTAAATATGATGGTCAATTTTTTGCAAAGATAATTGAATCAGGAAAAGAAGAATATCAAAATATGCTTGAAGTTGGTTATTCAGTAGATGATACATACTTCAGGGCAGCACATGAAATTTCAGATATTAATGGAAATATTATGGGTGTAATTATCCTTGGTGAAACAGTTGAAGGAAGTGGTGCTTTTGTAAATATTGTTAATAATATGACAAAAACTGTAACTACAGTCGCACTTGGTTTAGTAATTTCAATATTACTATTCATGTTTTAAAAAGGTAATATATGAGACGTATTAAAATATTAAAAATATATTTTATATTTATTCTTTTTTTAGTTTTCCTTATTTTTTCAAATATTGATGTAGTTCTGTCTTTTTTCTTTGCAACTTTAACTTTTAATGTTGCTATTCTTACAATCTTCTCAATAGGACTTTTAGTTCTTTATCAAGCAGCAATAAAGCTTACAATGCTTTCTGGAACGTTTGGAATACTTGCATATAAAAAAGGTCAGGCTTTAGAGTTTTACTTACAAGGAATCACGGGAGTATTCCCCGCAACAATTGCACATATGTTTAATAAACGGGCTAAAAAAGGTGTTTTATATTTCACTCAAAGTGAAGCTAAAGATGTAAGTGATTGGTTAAGTGACCAGTTTTTCAATCAAAAAGGATATACAAGTTTCTTTGTTGGTACATCTCTTATGTTAGGACTTTTTGGTACATTTACAGGTCTTTTAGTAGCAATTGATGAAATGGGAGCAATTATTTTATCTTTTGGAGGGGATGACATTGATATTGGTGAAGTAATGACTAAATTCTCTGGACCTCTTGGTGGAATGTCAATTGGATTTGCTTCTTCATTATTTGGTGTAGCTTCCGCTGTTATCTTAAATGTTATGCAATATATTTTAACAAGAAATCAAGCAGCCTTTTTAGACGACGTTGAAGATTGGCTAAAAGGTAAAATTATTGATAGCCAATCTTCTGATATTTTAGAAGATGCACAAGCTGCAAATCTAGGTTTAACATCTGGAGGTTCTCAATCTCCAAATAGCAATTCAATGAATCTACCAAATGGATTTATGGATGTTTTTGTTGATACGATGGGAGACTTTACTGATAAATTGGAAAAGTCAAATAAATCTTCAGAGGATATATATAATTTAATTACTGAAAATTTATCAAATACAAATAGAAGTACTGAAAAAGAATCAGTATTACTTGAAAGTGTTGTAAATAACCTACGAGAACTTAATGTAAATCAATTTTCAAATGCATCAATGATGGAAGAATCACTTCAAGAAATTTCAAATGTAATTTTAGCAGAACATAGATCTGTTAAAAAAAGTCTTATATTACAAGAAGAGAATAATAAGTTGCTTTTAGAGCTGATCAATACTATGAATAATAGAATTGATAAACTAGAATCAAAATAATTAAATTGGTTTAATAGCATATGTCAAAAAGATGTGAAGAAGAATTTAACCCTTGGCCTGCCTTCGTTGATATCTTTTCATCGGTTATTTTGGTTATGCTCTTATTTTTACTAGTTGTTCTTGTAAACCTAGGATATTATGCACAGTTTAAGTATAAAATTTCATATACAGGTTCAATTGCTACAGATGATTTAATTTTAAATGACAATCCCAAACTTGTTCAAATAACTGAAGAGGTTGTAAAACAGACTGAATCAAAAACAGAAGCATCTACACAAAAACAACCTAATCCTCCTATTGTTGTTGAACAAATGAAACAGGAAATAGTCAGATTAAAAAAGATTATTGAAGAAAGAGTTGTAAAAGCTAAGGAAAAGAAAGAAGCTAAAATTGAATCTGGTGGTATTGATATTGCTGATAGAAAAGACGATGATAAAAATTCAAAACAGACAATCTTTGCTGCAGATGAATATTTTATTATTACCTTTAAAGGCAATGAAATATTCTTTGATAATGATATTACAAAGAAATTAAAAATATTTATAAAAGAAATAAAAACAAAATATAAAAAACATAAAATCCTTATAAATGCAGCAGATGTAAAAGGTCAGGCTAGTGCGACAATTGCAAAACAGATATCTCTTGCAAGATCAATTGGAGCTAGAAACTTAATTAGAAAACTAGGTTATGAAAAGAAAGATGTACGAATTGATTTATTATCAAGTACAAAAGTTAAAGAAGAAATAAATGAACAAAATGGATATTTAGTTATTAGGATAAAAAGATAGTGAAAAATTTATTAATAGGATATTTATTAATTTTTTTATTAATTTTTACATCATCATATGCACTCGATGATGAGAATGGAGATTTAAACCTTCAAAAACCTAAAAAATTAAATAAAATTGAGGGTAAAATAACACCTTTAGATTCTGTAAAAAAAGATTATTCAAATAATATTACATCAATAAAAACAAAAAAACTTGATTCATATGAAGCAGATATAGATACTTCAAAATATACAAAAGTCAAATTGATTGATACTGTCCTAGAAACTTTATCTCATAGTGATTTATTAAAATCTTCACGAGAAAAAGTTGTTCAATTTGAAATTAAAGTTAAGAATGCTTTATCTAATTATTATCCAACAATAGATTTTGAATATAATAGAGGAAAGACTAGAAGTTTCCCTGGTTCTGAGGATACAGACAAATTCAAATTTTTTAATGATAAAAACTATAAATTTGTTTTAAGACAAAATATTTATTCAGGTGGAGCAACTAATTTTGATGTAAAAAGTGTTGCTAAGAAACTTGAAGTTGCAAAAAATCAATACAGAATCACTCTAGATTCAGAAATCAAAAAGTCAATAAAAGCCTATTTTGGTGTTGTTTTTGCTAATCGTTCAGTTATGGTAAATGAACGAAACATGAAAAAGCTAAATAAAATCCTAGAAATTGTTACGATTAAGTATGATAATGGTGCAGCTTCGATTGGTGACTTAACTTCAATAAAAGCAAGTGTTGCAAATGCAATGACTAAACTAGTAAAAGTAAAATCAAAATTTATTGAATCTTTGAGATATTATGAATATATAGCAGGTATTGATTTTGAAAAGACTTTACCTTATGAAATGAATTTTGATGTGTCTATTAGTAGTTTTGATGATATATTTGAAAGATCTTTAGAAAGAAATCGAAATTTAATTAATTATTATAGAAGTATTGAAGCTGAAAAATTCAAACAAAAAAAATTAGAATCTTCATTTAAACCGAAACTTGACTTTGAATTATCTTATAAAAAAACAATGGATGCAGAAGATTTAGAAGAAGAAGAAAGAGATGTCAATGGTAAGATTAAATTATCGTATAATATTTTTAATGGTGGTAGAGATAAAAATAAAGTTTTAGAAGCAAGTAGTAGTATTAGAGATTTAAAATATAGATTAGCAGAAGAAAAACGAAAAATGAAATGGAACTTATCAAAAATCCATACTTCAGTAGAATCTGTAAAAGAGGCATTAAAAAGTACTATTAATGAAGTTAAGGCATCTAGAGTAATGGTTAGTGCATATTGGGATGCATTTAAACTTGGTGAACAAGATTTACAAGTATTGATTTCAGGTCAAAAACAACTTAATTCTGCAGAAACAGAATTAGTTAAATATGAAAAAAGTCATGTAACAGACTTCTTTAATCTTTTAGAAATTACTGGTGATTTAAGTACTTTCTTTGATGTGGATCCTGAAGATACAAAATTCATTGATTTCTCTAAAAGTGATTATAAAAAGAATATTTTTGTAAGAGATGGTAGTAAAATATCATTAGACTCAAAAAAAGAAGAAGTTAAAAAAGAAGAAAAAGATATTTTAAAAGAAGAAATAGAAGAAAAAGAGATTGAAATACCTTTACCTAAGCCATCAATTGATGAAAATATTAACAATTTTTTAAAGAATTTTTTAACTTTTAATGATGAAAGTTTCATGATTGAAATAAGTACTTTTGGTAATATTTATGAATCTTTTGATTTTATTAAAACAAATAATTTCTGTCTCTTATACACATCTCCGAGCCCACGAGACCAGA
>CAJXPH010000118.1 GCA_913057765.1 uncultured Campylobacteraceae bacterium | reverse complement strand
ACACTATCCTCTTCGTCGGCAGCGTCAGATGTGTATAAGAGACAGAATATAAATATAATAATTTGAGTAGATTAATTTCAATTTTAGCTAATACTGTTCCCTTAGCATTAGGAATAATATTACTATTTTTGAGTGAATATTTAGTACTTAAATTTATAGGAATTTTAATAATTTTAATAATCACTTGTTTTATTTTAAGTCTTTGTTTATTTAAAAGCTTATTAGTTTATGAAGATAAAGTAGTTGTTATGTGGTTTTTATTGAAAAAAGATGAAATTCAAAAAAAAGATTTAAAAGCCTCTCTCTATGTTCATAAACATTATGGAGGAACTCTGCTTATCCGAGACAAGAATAATAATAAAAAATCTCGCTTCTTTATGGGGTTATCATTATTTTCATTAGGTTATCAATCTTTAAGTGAAAACAGAAAAAAAATTCTTAAAGAATTAGAATCAAATGAATGGTTAGAATGGAACTCGTAGAATAATACACAAACAAAAGTGAATAAATTATACAATTTTAATGATTTTTAGTATTTTCACCTTAATATCGCCTATTTTAAGGGTTAATTATTCCATTTCAAGGCTCATGAGGAACATCTCCTCTCCATCTATCACTTTTACTTTATTTGATTGACATTTAGGACATAGAAATTCATTTTTCTCTAATGTTGATTCTTCATCACAAGATAAACATGCTATTACTACTTTTTGGCGATTAATAATAAATTCTGCTTTATCACAGATTGTTTTTTCTTTAAAAGTATCAAATGCTGTTTGCAATAAATCTGGTTCAACTCCAGATAAAACTCCAATTTTTACAATTACTTTAGTAACATTTGTAGATTCATTAACTCTTGCATGTTCTTCACAACTCTCAAGTAAAGACTGAACAATACTATATTCATGCATTTTATAATTCCTTTAATCTTTTTAAACTATCGTTATGTTCTTTTTTATAAATAAATTCTTTTCTAAGTTTATGAAAAGAACTATCTTCATCCCAAAATTCTGGATACATTCTTTGAAGTTCTTTTTCTTTTAATTTTTCAATTTTTTCTTCATTATCAAATATAAAATCTTTTTTATCATCAATAAAATCTTCAAAAATTTCTTCATCTCTAATTAAATCTTCGCAAAATTGTTTTAAATTTTCTTGGTAACTTTCATTTGTAAAAACTTCATCAACCATTCCAATTCTTTTAGCTTTAGTACTTCCAACAGGTATACATTTAGTTAAAACTTCATTGGCAAAATCATTATCTACCCTTTTATAAAAACTAAAAGTATGATACTCACTACCACTTAAACCCATTGTTTTATAGTGCGGATTAAAAACAACTCCCTCTCTTGTAATACAATAATCACAAGCAAGACCTAAAAATACCCCACCTGCACCTGCATTTTTTGAAAAAGAAGCAACAGTTATAATATCTTCTGCAAATAAAATTGATTTGACAACATCATTCATTGCATTAATATTACTCCAACCATCTTCGCCTTGTTTCTTACTATCTTCTAAAATATTTAAATGAATTCCATTTGAAAAAAATTCTTCACCACCCATTAAAACCAAAACTTTACACTCTTCTTTTAAATATTCAACTGCATATTTAAGTCTTATAGCTTGTTCTGAGTTCATCGCACCATTATGAAAATCAAAATATAGATAAGCGATTTCATCTTTTTTTTCTACATATATTTCATGAAAAGTATTTGTTTGATTTTCTAAAAACAATGGTATTCGATTTTCTCTTACACCTTTAATCTTATTTTTTAGAACATATGTAGAAGGAAGTTTAAACCCATCTTTTTCTTTTAAATGACTAATCCATAAACTACCATCAATTGTTCCTATACAAATTGCTCCATCTCTTTTTGCTAACAGTTCTTTGGGTTCACCTCTAAAACTATCTTCAATACAAGCTCCATACATAAAACAATCTATTCCTAAAAAGTTTTCTTTTACTCCAGGATAAGAATCACTCATATTGATTTTTTTAATAATAGTATTAGTATCGTCTTTTTCCCAATCAATTTTTCTATCATTTTGAGTTAAAGTTTTATGAATATCATTTTGTATTTGAGGTATTGATTTAAAGTTTGGATTCTGTAAATTTTCTAGCAGATTTTTTAAGGCGGTAGAAGTAGCATCACAAACTTCATTTCTGTAAAGAGAACCTTTGCTCGCAGTTCTCATTTCAAATTCACTTGAGGCATAAATATCTCCACCATCAAGTTGTTCATTTGCTTTTAAAATTACTACACCCCACTTTTTTTTCTGCTCATTTATAGCATGGTCTAAAGATTGATGACCTCTGTCTCCAATTATTCCTGGATGTAAAATAAAAGTTTGGTAAGTTTCATAAATTTCTGGAGGAAGATATTCTTTTAGAAATGGACAAAAAATAATATCAGGGTTTATTTCATTGATATCTTCTATTAAATTTTTTTCATTTCCAAGGCAGATATTTACTTCATGATTTAGTTCTTTTAACTCACAATAAACTCTTTGTGAAAGTGAATTAAATGAACTAATTAGAAGTAAAATTTTCATAGACTATTTTTTAACAAATTCGAGGAAGTAATTCGCCAGTTGGTAATTCTAAAAATCTTTTAGTTCCCCATGCAGAATTTAAAACAACTCTTCCAACATATTGGTCAGTAACCTTCCCTATTATACTTGCTGTTTCATTTGTTTGTTTTAAAATTTCAAGTGCTTTCTCTGCATCTTCTTCAGCAATGGCAAGTACAAATGTTCCTTCATTAGCTAGTGCCATTGCTTCGAACCCAAGTAATTCACAAATTCCATTTACCTCATCAGAGATTGGAATTTTATCTTCATCTACCTCAACACAAATATCTGATTGTTTAGCCCATTCATTTAAAACAGCACTAACTCCACCTCTAGTTGCATCTCTTAAAGCAGTTATTTTAATATTCGCATCAAGCAAAGCTTTTACTTGTGGATATAAAGAAGCACAGTCACTTTGTAAGTTTGACTTCATGTCAATACCTTCTCGTGCAGCAAAAATAGTTGCACCATGAGCTCCAATATCCCTACTTACTATTATCACATCTTTATCTGTAACACTATTTGAAGATATACCTTTTTTTTGTATTTCTCCTATACCAGTAGTGTTTATAAAAATCTTATCTACACTACCTTTTGGAACTACTTTTGTATCACCACTTACAACCATTGCACCATTTACTTCAAGCTCTTTTTTCATACTTCGTACAATCTTCTCTAAGCTTCTTACATCAAAGCCCTCTTCAATGATTACAGAACACGTCAAATATTTTGGCTTTGCGCCCATCATCGCTAAGTCATTACAAGTTCCACAAACTGCAAGTTTCCCTATATCTGCTCCAGGAAAGAATAAAGGACTAACCGTAAAAGAATCAGTAGAAAATGCTAACTCACCATTATGAATAACTGCGGCATCTTCACTTTTTTCTAAAATATCATTTTTAAAAGCTTTATAAAAAACTTTTGAAATAAGTTCATTGTTTTCTTGTCCACCATTTCCATGAGCTAATGTAATTGTTTTCATCTAATTCCTTATAGTAGGTTTCCATACTTGTAGTATGCGGCACATGCACCTTCACTTGAAACCATACAAGATCCTATTGGAGTATTTGGTTTACATGCTGTTCCAAAGATAGTACATTCAGGAGGACTTGCCATTCCTCTTAAAATATCTCCACAAATACATAGTTTATGGTCTTCAATTTCTGCAATTGGTAAGATATCTTTATATATAACTTCTGCATCATAAGCAGAATACTCATCTCTTAATTTAAGTCCAGAATCTTTTATATTTCCTAAACCTCTCCATTTAAAAAGATTAATCTTTTCAAAATATTTTTCTATAAGTTCTTGTGCTTTTATATTTCCATCATAGGATACAAGTCTTTTATACTCAATCTCTAACTCACATCTATTTTCAATAAATTGTTTTACTATCATAGAGATTGATTGCATTACATCAACAGGTTCAAATCCAGCAACTACTACTGGCTTTTTATAATCTCGTGGAAACTCTTCATAAATTTTACTACCACTTATAACAGATACATGAGAAGGTCCCAAGAAAGCATCTATTTGATGGTTATAAGAATCAACATGTTCATCTCTACTATCTATTAGTTCTCTCATTACTTCAGGAACCGTTACATGATTTATATGAAAGTAAATATTTTTAATATCTTGTTTAATAACAGTATCTATTAATGCTGCTGTCATAGGAGTTGTTGTTTCAAATCCAATTGCAAAGAAAATTATTTTTTTTGTAGGATTATCTGCACAAATCTTTAAACAATCAAGAGGAGAGTAAATAAATCTTACATCCGCACCTTTACTTCTTGCATCTTGTAAACTTCCATTACTTCCTGGAACTTTTATCATATCTCCAAGGGTTACAAGTATTACATCTTCTTGCATACTTAATACATAGGCATGATCAATTCTCTCTTTTGGCATAATACAAACAGGACAACCCGGACCATGTACAAAGTTTATATTATCTGGCAATAATTGAGGAATTCCATATTTCATAATAGTATGAGTATGTCCACCACAAACTTCCATTATGTTAATTGGATGTTCTAATTTTTTAGCATCTTCGTCAATAATTTTTTTGAAAGCTTTCATAGTATCAGGGTCTCTAAACCCATCATATAAATCTTTTAATTGTAATTCACTCACAACTATCCCCTATTTGGACAATTATCATCTTCAAGGATTGCTTGGCGTCTATCCTCTTCTTCCATCTTTTCAATTATTTCTTTATATACTTCTAAAGAAGCTAATGCATCTTCTTCATCTATTCTATTCATTGCAAAACCAATATGAATAAGTACATAATCACCAATAACAACTGGCTGGTCAATTAAATCTAAAGAAGCTTTTCTCTCTACTCCCATAGTATCAACTGTTACTATATTATGTTCTTCATCTATATGGGTTACTTTTGAAGGGATTGATAAACACATATTACTATCTCATCTTTCTTTTAAAATTAATCCAATCTACAACTGCTTGTAAACTTTTTTCATCTTTTGTTGATACTTCTAAAATATCTACATTTGGTTTTAGTTTTCTAGCTTCTGCTTTTTCTTTCTCAACATCATATTCAAAATAAGGAAGTAAATCAGTTTTTGTAATAAGAATTAAATCAGCTGTTCTAAACATAACTGGATATTTAATAATCTTATCTTCACCTTCTGGAACAGAAACCAATACAATATTTAAATGTGTTCCCACATCATATGAAGCTGGACATACAAGATTCCCTACATTTTCTATAAAACATACATCTAAATCATCTAAAGGCATATCATGTAAACCTTTATGAACCATAAATGCATCTAAGTGACATGCTGAACCTGTTTGAATCTGTACAGCTTTGATTCCCTTAGCTGTTAATCTATCAGCATCTTTTGAAGTTTCTAAGTCACCTTCAACTACAGCATATTTAAAATCAGCAATTTCACTCATATGTTCAAGTAAAGTAGTTTTTCCACTTCCTGGACTTGACATAAGATTGATACCTAATACTTTATGATTATCAAAATGAGCTCTATTGTGAGAAGCTTCATGGTCATTTTTATCTAATATCTTTTTAATCACTGAAATAGTTTTACTATCATTTAATTGTGGGTTATGATGTAAAGTCTCATGAGCTGCTTGGTGACTTGAACTATCGTGAGAATGTTCATGGTCATGATGATGGTGGTCTGTTATGCTACATCCGCAATCTTGGCACATATGTTTCCTTTTATATATTTATTCTTTTTATGAATCATTGTTCATTTTAAGAAGTTTATTGTAATGAAACTAAAACTAGTCTAATAGTTCTTATCACTTATGTATTTTTAGAACTATAGATTAAAGAGAAAGAAATATTTAACTATAATTCGGAAATGAATAACATAACAAAACTAACAATTTTTACCCTACTTTTAGTATCAATGACAACAATGATGTCAAACGTTGCAATTGTTACAGCCCTTCCTCATTTAAAAGAAGATTATAGTTTTATAAATAATATTGAATTCTATTCAAGACTAATGCTTACTTTACCATCTTTAGTTGTCGCACTTTTAGCTCCTATTCTGGGACATGTAATCTTTAGATTCGGGAAAAAAAGAAGTGCTACAATTGCTCTTTTCTTTTTTGCACTAACGGGAAGTGCAGGTTTATATTTACAAAGTATTGAAGCCTTACTTATTTCAAGAGCACTTTTTGGTATTTGTATTGCAGTATTGATGATAGTTTCAACTTCTCTTGTAGGAGATTATTTTAAAGAAGAAGCAAGACATAAGTTTATGGGATACCAAAGTGCCTTCATGGCAACAGGTGGAATGGTATTTGTTATTGGTGGGGGTTTTTTATCAGATATTAATTGGAGATATTCTTTTGGTATTTACTTAATAGGATTTCTACTTTTACCTTTAGTTATAACTCAAATCAAAGAATTCAAGATTGATGCACTTCAACAAGAAGAAATACCAATCAATTCAAAAATGTTTTTTATCTATTTTCTTGCATTTTTTTACATGTTGATATTCTTTATTCTGCCAACTCAAATTCCTTTTTTATTAATAGAAACATTTGGAGCAAGTGGAAAATTCGCAGGTTCTATTATCGCAATTGCATTTCTAGCAAATGCTTTTGGTGCAATAACTTTTTCTAAATTAAAAACAAAGTTTTCATTTCCAACTATATTTATAATTGCATTAATCATTATAGCAGTAGGATTTGCAGGAATAGGATTAAACAAAAACTTATATCTATTTTACTTTATTACTCCATTTTTAGGATTTGGTGGTGGGATTTTGATGACAAATCTTACTGCATGGATGCTCAGTCGTACAACGTTAAAAAGAAGGGTAAAGACTTCTGGGTACTTTACGAGTTCTTTATTTCTAGGACAGTTTTCTTCACCAATAGTCTTTCATCCTTTGGTCGACAAAATTGGAGTTCAAGATTTTTTCTTAACTATAGGAATTTCACTTTTTATCATATCTCTGTTTTCTGTAATATTTTTAAAGAGTAGAATAAACTAATTCTAACTTCTTTATAACAAAAATTAGAATAAAATACCAAAAAAAATTATTAGGAATATTATGGCAGGGATTCTTGGATATTTATCGGTATTAGCAGATGATATTAGTACATTAGCAGGTAAAACTGTAGTTACAGCTACAAAATCATTAGCAACATCATTAGATGATGTTGGAATTTTATTTGATGACATTGTCACTTATACAAAACTTGCGGGAATAAAATCTTCGGGTATTTTAGTAGATGACCTAGCTGCTATTTCTAGTTTTACAAATGAAACTACATCTAATATATTAAAAAAAGAACTTGAAAAAGCAAATTCAGTTGAAGAGTTAAAACAAAATATAAAAAATCTTGATGAAAAAACTCAAAAAGAGATTCTAGAAGAATTAGAACAAATTAAAAAAGATGCAATCAAGAAAGCTCAAAAAAGTGCAGCAGATAGAGAACTCCCCATTGTTTATAAAATAGCACGTGGAAGTTTAAAAAATAAGTTTATAATTATTCCTATAGTTTTACTTTTAAGTAGTATTGCTCCTTGGATTATCTCCCCTGCACTAATACTAGGTGGTATATATTTAGCATATGAAGGTGTTGAAGTAATCTTAGAAAAGCTTTTTCATCATGAACATCATAATGATAATGAAAAAAAAGAAGCTCTTTCAAATGAAGAGTTTGAGGATCAAAAAGTTAAAAGTGCTATAAAAACCGATTTTATTTTGTCATTTGAAATAATTGTAATTGCATTAAGTCTTTTATCTCAAAGTGAATTTTTAGTAAAACTTTCTGTTTTAGTTGTAATTGGAATACTAACAACAATTGGTGTCTATGGAATGGTTGCACTAATAATCAAGCTTGATGATATTGGCTTTTATTTAGAAGAAAAAGACTCTAATTTAGCAAAAGCTGTTGGAAGTGCTTTAGTAAAATCTATGCCAGTTATTATTAAAACTATCTCTATTATTGGAACGGTTGCAATGCTTGCAGTTGGAGGAGGAATAGTTGCCCATGAAACTCATATGCTACATTTTCTTGACCATTCAATAGAAAGCTTAGGAGATATCGCATGGTTAGCTTCATTCATACTTGAAGTTGGATTTGGTATTATAGTTGGATATATTGCAGTAAAAGTATTACCTTTAATTAATACCTGTCTCTTATACACATCTCCGAGCCCACGAGACCAGAGAGGATCTC
>CAJXPH010000117.1 GCA_913057765.1 uncultured Campylobacteraceae bacterium | reverse complement strand
ACGAGATCCTCTCTGGTCTCGTGGGCTCGGAGATGTGTATAAGAGACAGCAAATAGCAAGACCTAAACCAGTACCACCATATTGTCTGTTACTTTGACCATCTTGTTGTACGAAACTTTCAAAGATTTTCTTTTGTTGTTCCTTAGGAATTCCAATACCAGTATCTTTTATATCTATTTGAAGATTAATTCTATTATTATTAAAATTTGATGTTAAAAGATTGATTTCGATATATCCTTTATGAGTAAATTTTATAGCATTCCCTACTATATTTAAAAGTATTTGTTTAACCCTTATTTCATCAGAAAATACAAAAGATGGAAGTTTAGGATCTATCGATAGTTTTATATCCAGTTTTTTATCTTTTGCCTTTTGAAAAAAGATACTTTTTATATCGTTTAAGAGCATTGAAAAAGATACTTTTTCATATTCAGCTTCTAGTTTTCCTGCTTCAATTTTGGATATATCTAAAATATCATTAATAATAGAAAGCAAAGTATCCCCACCTGAAGTAATAGATTCTAAATAACTTCTTTGCTTTGAACTAACTTCAGTTTTATTTAAAAGCTCTGAAAAACCTATAATCGCATTAAGTGGTGTTCTTATTTCATGAGACATATTAGCAACAAATTCACTTTTAATTTTATTTGCTGTTTCTGCTTCAAACTTTGCAACAGCTAATTCTTCATAATCTTTTTGAAGTTTTTTTGTAAATGTGTTAAATTCCTCTACTAATTCTCCAAGCTCATCATTACTATTCTTCTTTAATCTTTTTGAGAAATCAGGGTTACCCTCTGCTATATTTTTTACAGAGTTTAAAAGTTCTTTTAAAGATTTCTTAGTTGATAAAGACAGAAATACTGTAAGAAGTACAATAAGGGCTAAAGAGATTACTCCAATAACTATACCAAGATAAAGTATTTTTTCTCCATATAGATTTGTTTTATCTATCGTATATTGTAAATTCTTTTTCTGTTCCTCTTGAAAACTTTTAAATACTATTCTAGTATTCTTTAAATATTCCATCATATTATTTGTTAATCTTTCTACTTTGTTCCAATCTTCACTCCCCTGTAACATTAAAGTAGAAAGCTGTATTGTTGTATCAAAATATTTTTGGAAAAGATTTTGAATATTTAATATACTTTGTTTATCTATTCCAAGTTTATTTAATATTTTTAAATTTTCTTCAATACTTTTTTTATATTCTATACTATTTTCAAGCCAAGCCTCTTCTTCCGCGGCAACAGCATCTTCAACAACCCTTATTATATTATCTAAGAGTATTATATTTTCATTTGCTATATTTAAAACTGGAAAATGCTTTTGATATATGGAATCCATATATTCTTTTCCCTCTATTTGTTGAATATAAATATTTATAATAAAAAGGCCAAACAGTGTTACAGCTAAGAGTGGAGCTATTAACATTTTATGAAAGATTGAAAGTTTAAAGAACATTATTTTATCTCCATGATTACTTTTATATCATCGTTTATATATTCAAAAGGGATATAAGATATAGCATTTCTATTATTTTTTATAAATACAATCAATTCATTTATAGTTTTTATTTTTTTAGGAGGTTGTCCACGTCCTGTAAATATCATCTTTGCCCAATATTTTTTTAACTGCTTTTTATTTTTATTACATACATTTTTATAAAATTTTGATTGATATAATTTATTAGTACTTTCAACAACAACTGATTTTTCTCCAAAGGGAAGTCTTTTTGTTTTTGATAAAAAGATTTTAGAAAGCTCTTTTTTTGATATGTTATTTATTTTTGAATCTTTTGAAACTATAACAGCTAGACTATTTGCAAAGAGACTTATACTAAATAAGAAAATAAGAAAAAATTTAAAAAACAACATTTATACTTCCGATAAAAGTATTATTTGTATTTCTATCATCATTAAAATTATGATACTTTACTGTATCTTTTTCATGGGAATAACTTACTTTAAAAGCTATGTTTTCACTATAATCATATCTTAACCCTACAGAGTATTTTTCTTTATGTTGTTTTTCTATTTGTGTTCTTTTGTCATTTAGCAATTTTCTAGTGATTTCTTTAAAACTGGCAGTCTCTTTTGCATACAAAACATATGGAGTAAAGTCATTAAAACTGTACTCTATTGAAGTATAATATCTAATCTGTTCAGGGAATACATTTGTGAGATTTGTTTTTATTAAACCTGATTTTAAAGTATAATCATCTATATATATTTCAGTTTCTAAAGCAAACATATTAAAATCGACATTTGGATCAATTTTTATAAATTGATTACTTGTATCTATAGTTGATTTTGCCTGTAAATATCCAATGTTTACTATAAAGTTTTCATGTGTAGTTTTTAAAGTAAGCCCCACTAAATTATCAACATCTCCTTCTCTTGAATCTCCTCTCCCATCATTTAGTTTGTTATTTGATTTTCCTAAAGAAAGTTGTGCTAAAAAATCAAAATCTTTATATGAAAAATTTTTCAAAAGTTCAATACCTTCAAAATCATCACAGCCAAATACACCATAATAACCAAGAGGATTTTCTGTCCACGTATAGGTATATCCAATATCTCCCGTTTCAGAAGATTTGAAAACAGGAAATTGAAAGGCACCTGCTCTAAGTGTAATATCATCTTTTAAGTAATAATCAAAATATAACCATTTTAATTCACTATCATAATCTCCTAAAGAGGTAGAATCTCTATTCTGCGAATTCTTTCCCTCTTTTAAATGTATTTGTCCAGTTACAGAAAGCTTCTCTGTTAGTTCATATCTTCCTTGTAATCCACCCGAAAAATTTAATTTATCTTTTTTATTTTCAGTTTTGACTATATTTACATTTCCATATCCATCCAATCTAAATGAATCACTAAGTTGCTCAGCATGTAAAATAATAAAAGTAGAAGATAAAAATAAAAAGGTTCTAAGAAAGGTGTCAATCATCAAGCATCCTATAATTATATTAAGGAAATACTATCTTAATACATTAAACAAAAAGTAACAATTATATTCCTATATAATTTTATTGATACTTTTTATTTAGAATTGATACTTCTTATTTACTTTAATATAGTGATATATCATCTTCATTAAATTTTTACTTTAAAACTTTAAATAACTACTATTTGTGCAGTTAAAAAAAGCTTAAAACCAAATAAATAGTGTATTGAAGCTACTATTGGGTAGAGTAGAAGGATAAACGTTTAACGTATACAACTCTATTGTCCCTCAAGGTGTTCATTAAATTTGGAAACACCATCAATTTCAAAATTTCACTTACTAAGCTCAATATAATACAGATATAAAAAAACAAAACTATTCGCGAAATAATTAATTCGTCAACAAATACAAACATATTAAATCATTAATAAAAGGTAAATATAGATGAGTAAATTAAAAGTTGGTGTCATTGGTACATCAAGAAAAGAAAATGAACAACGATATCCTATCCATCCTGCACACTTATCACGTATTCCAGAAGAACTTCGTAGACAGTTGATATTTGAAGAAGGATATGGAATACCTTTTGGTATCACAGATGCTCAAATTGCTTCTCAAACAGGTGGAATTGCTAGCCGTCATGAGTTATTAAGTAAAATTGGTACAGTTATTATTAGTAAGCCTGTATTAAGTGATTTAGAAGAACTTCGTATTGGGGGAACGCTTTGGGGTTACGTACATTGTGTACAACAGAGAGATATTACACAAATAGCTCTAGAACGTAAACAAACACTAATTGCGTTTGAAGATATGTTCGCTTGGTCTCCAAAAGGACAAGGTCGACATACTTTTTATAAAAACAATGAAATGGCTGGTTATTGTGCAGTAAAACATGCATTACAACTTAAAGGTATTGATGGTCATTACGGGAATCAACGTAAAACACTTATCTTTGGTTTTGGAGCAGTAAGTCGTGGTGCAGTATATGCCCTTCAGGCACATGGTTTTAGAGATATTACTATTTGTGTACAGCGTCCAGACCATGAAGTACGTGAAGAAATACTTGATTGCCATTATGTTAATATTAAAAAAGGGAAAAAAGATACAGACCCTATGACAATAGTTGAACACGATGGATCAATAAGACTACTTAGCCAATTGATTAAGCAATCAGATATTATTGTAAATGGAGTATTACAAGATACCGAAAATCCTACACACTTTGTAACTGAAAAAGAAAGCTCATGTTTAAAACCAAATAGTTTAATTGTTGATGTAAGTTGTGATGAAGGGATGGGATTCTTTTTTGCAAAACCAACAACATTTGAAGATCCTATGTTCAAATATGAAACTGTTGATTATTACGCAGTAGATCATACTCCTAGTTACCTTTGGGAAAGTGCCACGAGATCAATATCTGGTGCGCTGATTGTTTATTTATCAACTGTACTAGCTGGTCGTGATAGCTGGCAAGAAAATGAAACAATTAGAAAAGCAATCAATATTGATAAAGGCGTAATTGAAAATAAAGCAATTTTATCATTTCAAAATCGAGATTCAAATTATCCATATGAATACCTAAAGACAGAGAAAAGTAGAGTTATTAAAAAAGTCTCTTAAGCGTTAACCTGAGGAGATATTTTTTTCTCAGGTTAAATACTCATTTTTTTCTTTTTAGATAATTCACTTACAATTAGATAAACTCTTATAAACCAATTCTACATATTCCCAAAAACATATTACATCACAGAAGAAGGCTCTTAAAGTTAGCTCTTTATCTAAGATGATATAAGCTCTAATTTGATAAAATACACCTCTAATAAAAGTTTCAAAATCAAAAGGTTTAATAATCATGAGTGAAAGCAAAGATTTTTTACGTACAATAGTTGAAGAGGATTTAAAGTCAGGTAAATACAAAGAGGTAATTACAAGATTTCCTCCAGAGCCTAATGGCTTCCCACATATTGGACATGCAAAATCTATCTGTATAAATTTTGGTATTGCAAGTGACTATAAAGGTCATTGTAACCTTAGAATGGATGATACCAATCCAACTAAAGAAGACACTAAATATGTTGAGGCTCTTAAAGATGCTGTTCAATGGCTTGGGTTTGATTGGGGTGAAAATGTACATTTTACTTCTAATTACTTTCCAAAAATATACAGTTATGCTATCGAGCTTATCAAAATGGGAAAAGCATACGTAGATAGTATAGATGAAGAAGAAATGCGTGAATATCGTGGAACTGTTACTACTGCAGGAAAACGAAGTAAATATGCTGACAGAACTATTGAAGAAAACCTAGACCTTTTTGAAAAAATGAAAAATGGTAAATTCAAAGACGGTGAACACGTCCTCCGAGCTAAGATTGATATGAGTGCTGCTAATATGAAAATGAGAGATCCTCTTCTATATAGAATCAGACATGCACACCATTTTAGAACAGCAGATGAGTGGAATATTTATCCAATGTACGACTTTGCTCATTGTCTATCTGATTATATTGAAAGTGTTTCTCACTCTATTTGTACATTAGAGTTTGAAAACAACCGTGATATCTATAATTGGGTACTAGATACCCTTGGTCTTGAATTACCACGTCCTTTCCAACATGAGTTTGCAAGACTTGGTATTAACTATACAGTTATGAGTAAAAGAAAGCTTTTAGAACTAGTTGATGGTGGACAAGTTAGTGGATGGGATGACCCTAGAATGCCTACAATTGCAGGATATAAAAGAAGAGGTTATACTAAAGAGTCTATTTTAAACTTCTGTGATCAAATTGGAATTGCTAAAGCAAACTCAATGGTTGATGTTGCACAGCTTGAATTTTGTATAAGAGATGATTTAAATAAAAAAGTACCAAGAGTTCTTTGTGTACTTGACCCACTAAAAGTTACAATTGAAAATTATGAGGGGACTGAAGAGATTGATTCTCCATACTATCCTCATGATGTACCTAAAGAGGGTTCAAGAAAAGTTCCTTTTTCTAAGAATATTTATATTGAACGTGATGACTTTATGGAAAATCCTGAAAAAGGTTACTTCCGTCTTACTCCTACTCAACCTGTGCGTCTTAGACATGGTTTTATAATCACTTGTAAAGAAGTTATCAAAGACACAGAGGGAAATATCACTGAAATAAAAGCAGAATATCATCCTAATTCAAAAAGTGGTTCGGATACTAGTGGTATCAAAGTAAAAAGTGCGATTCAATGGGTAAGTGAAAAAGAAGCTAAAAAAGTAGAAGTAAGAATATATGATAGATTATACGCTTCTGAAGCTCCAGAAGGATTAGAAGATTTAAACACTAATTCACTACAAGTTATCAAAAATGCTCTTATAGAACCTGCTGTAATCACTGATAAACCTGATGAAAGGTTCCAGTTTGAAAGACAAGGGTATTTCTATGCTGACCCAATTGATTACACTGATGAAAAACCTGTATTTAATAAAATTGTAGGACTTAAAGATTCTTGGGCTAAAAAAACAAAAATAGAAGAACCTATACAAAAAACCGAACCTAAAAAAACACAAGTAATAGGTACAGAAGTAGCTATGAGTGAAGAACAAAAAGCACTATTTGAAAAGTATACTAGTGAACTAAAACTAAATAATGAAGTAGCCAATATTCTAGCTAGGGATGAAAAGCTATCATCATTTTATGAAGAAACTTTATTAGAGTTAAATAGTCCTATTGGATTAGCTAATATAGTTGTTACAGAAGTAGCTAGGGAATTAAAAGAAAAAGAAGATAGCGAGTTAAAATTTACTGCATCTCAAATAGCACAACTTGTCAAAATGATTGATGAAAAAATCATTTCAAGTAAAATAGCAAAACAAGTATTTGAAGAAATGCTTAAATCAGGAGAAAATCCGACAAAAATAGTTGAAGACAAGGGTCTTATTCAAATAAGTGACCCATCTGTAATTTCGCCAATTATTGATGAGATAATTGCAAAAAACCCAGATAATGTTGAAAAGTTCAAATCAGGAAATACTAAACTATTAGGTTTCTTTGTAGGACAAGTATTAAAAGCTACTAGTGGAAAAGCAAACCCACAAGTAATAAATAAACTTGTTGCAGAAAAGTTAAAATAACAGACAAACCCAAAAAGGCTAGTTAGCGTTCTAGCCTTTGTTTAGTTAAGAAAAGACCTTCTTTAATCTTTTTAGCCCCTCTTTTATCTCTTTTTTGCTTGAATTGGTAAAATTTAATCTCAGGTAACTTTTTTCTGATTTATCTTCAAAGAAGACACTTCCTGGAATATATAAAACTTTTGTTTTTTTTGATTTTTCAAATAATACTTTAGTATCCATATTACTTTTTAATTTTGCCCATAAAAACATTCCACCTTTTGGTTTTTCAACTTCAAGAACATCATTTAACTCATCTTTTAGGGTTTTATAAAAAAAGTCACATTTTTTCTTATATGAAGAATTTAATACTTTTATATGTTTAAAAATATCAAAATTGCTTAAATATTTATATAAAATATATTGTGAGAATAAATTGGTATGTAAATCTTTGTACTGTTTTGCTACTGTTATTTTTCCTAATATTTCTGATGTTGCCATGATATATCCTACTCGTAATGAAGGAATGAATATTTTTGAAAAAGAACCAATATAAATTGTATTATTAGGTGCAAAATCATATATGGTCGGTTGTATTTTGTTTTTAAAATTTAAATATCGATAAGGATCATCTTCTACAAGGATAAGATTATATTTGATTGCCATTTTTGCTAGAGCTTTTCTTTTACTAAGAGTATAGGAAATTGAACTTGGATTTTGAAAAGTAGGAATAACATAAAAAAATTTGTATTTGTTTTTTTGCAGTTTTGATTCCAGTTTTTTCAAGTTTATACCATCATCTTCTAATTGAATAGTATGGCATATTGCACCATGGGATTTGAATAATCCAATAGCTCCTACATAACTTGGCTCTTCAACTAAAATTTTGTCATCTTTATTTAAAAATATTGAAGAAATCAAATCCAATGCTTGTTGACTACCATTTGAGATAAGAATTTCATCTTTTAAATTAAATTGGGTTTTAAGGACATCAATAAGTTTTGGTAAGCCATTCGTTGCTGAGTATTGAAATAAATCATTGGGTAATTTTAAAGAGTACTCTTTAAAAATAGATTCTATCTCTTTTCTTGGAAATAACTTATTATTAGGTAAGCCTCCTGCAAATGAAATAACATCTTTTTGATTTGCTATTTTTAAAACATCTCTTATAAATGAACTTTGTATATTTTCATACTCTTTCGAAAAAAAATATTTCATAGTAAACCTCATTTTCTCTAAGTACAGTATAACATCTGTCTCTTATACACATCTGACGCTGCCGACGAAGAGGATAGT
>CAJXPH010000116.1 GCA_913057765.1 uncultured Campylobacteraceae bacterium | reverse complement strand
GATCTACACTATCCTCTTCGTCGGCAGCGTCAGATGTGTATAAGAGACAGGTATGTTCATCATAAGCTTTTTGATTATATTTTTTAAATTATATCAAAAAGTTGTCTCAAAAACGTCTCAAAATTTAAGAATTATAAAAAGTTTTTATATTTTAATTTATATCCATGTGAGTAAATTGATTCAAAGATTTCATAATCAAGTTTTATTTTAAGTCTTGATACTAGATTTCTAACTCTTTTATTATTGGAGCTAAAATCGTTAAAAATATATGATTCAATTTCATCATAAGTTTTTAATGAACCTTTTGATGTTATAAAAAGCGTAAAAAGCTTTATTTCATTTTTTGTTAATTTTACAATTTCCTCATCTTTATATAATAAAGAATCCTTTAGATTCCAAATATAATTATCTTCTAAGTGGATTATATGGTCGTTAGTGCTGGTAAGTTTATTTTTCTCAACAATATTCATTAGAGAGTTTGATATTTGTTCTATATTATATGGTTTTAATATATATCCATCAATTCCTGCATTAATTGTCTTTAGAAAGTAATCAGTGTTACTATGAGCAGAAAAGATTAATATAGGGATGTCTTTATTTGAATTTCTAATAGAGTTTATCATCGAGATACCATCTATAATAGGCATTTCTATATCAGTAATAATTAAGTCAAAGGCTGTAGATTCAAATTTATTATTTGAATTAAATAAGTTTAGTCCTTCAGAACCATTTTTCGCAACCACAATAGAAGTAAAAAAGATTTGAAGCATTTTGACTGTCTGTTCTCTTACATCATAGTTATCTTCTATGTATAGAACATGGAGGTCTTTTGTGAATGCAATAATATTGTGTAATTTGTCATGATTCATATAAATATAACCTTTATAGATTATTATATTAGAAAATGCTTTGAAAAATTATTAAATTGCTAAAAATTTTTGTTTTAATTGTGTATTTTTGTAAAAATGAGAAGGAATTATTATAACTAAACCATAATTGGTTTAGTTATAAAAAAGTTATTTAGTATGACAGACATCATCTTTTAAGTTTCTATTTCTATATGCAAGAGCAATTGTAATAAATACAGCTGCTGTTATATAGTATACCCACATTGGAACAGGTACTGGATCTCCCGTTGCATATGAATGCATACCTGATAAGTAGAAGTTTACTCCAAAATATGTCATCAAAATTGCACTGAATGTTAATAATGATGCCACTGAAAATACAAATGGATTGTTAAGTGGCTTAACAAATCTTAAATGTAGAACTAATACATAAAATACGATTGATACATAAGCCCAAGTCTCTTTTGGATCCCAACCCCAGTATCTACCCCAAGATTCATTAGCCCAAACACCACCAAGGAAGTTACCAATAGTGATCGCTGATAATCCAATTATTAAGGCAACTTCATTAATTGCAGTAATATGTTTAATCGTATTATCTAAGTGAGGTCTATTTTTCCTAAAGATAAACATGATTAATGACATATATCCTAATATAGCTCCTAATCCAAAGAAACCATATGATGCAGTTAAAATTGATACATGAATAGTTAACCAGTATGATTTAAGTACAGGTACTAAATTTGTAATTTGAGGGTTAATTCCTGCTAAGTGTGCTGTAAACATAAATATACCAGCAACAATAACAGCAGCACTTAATGCAAGAAGAGATTTTCTAAAGAATATAACCCCTGCAAAAACTGCTGACCATGAAATATATAAAAGTGATTCATAAGTATCTGACCAAGGAGCATGTCCTGAAACAACCCATCTAAATCCCATACCAAATGTGTGAAGAGAAAAAAGAATGGCTAATAGAATAAAGAAAACAAAAGTTGTTTTTCTTGGTTTGATTTTAGGATTAAATACAACAATAAATGCTACTGTTAACATTATAAAACCTAATATAATATATGCAAGAGTTATTTTAGGAAAAATATCTAAGTTGTTAAAAGCAATTTCTCTATCAATATGTGATTTAGATGGAATTACTTTTGCTCCTGCTTTCTCTTGGTACTGAGTTAGCATATCAACAAACTTATTAGATACTTCCCAGTTTTCATTTACAACAGAATTTATAAATCCTCTAACCATTGATTCAACAGCTTTTTGATTATCACCTTTAAATGATTTCATCGCATCAAGCGGTGTATACCATTTATTGTTATCATCTACTCCTATTTGAGGGAATAGATTAAATAAATTACCATTATAAACCATATATGCAATATTTAGTTTTTCATCAAGAGCAATAATATCTCTTTCGAAAGTTCCTCTTTCATTTGGTTTTGACATAGATGCTTTTTGTGCTTCGTCATTTAGCACATATTTCCCACCTTTAAAAACTTCTGAAAATGCAATATACTTTCTTGAAGATTCAACACCTAAAATATTCTTTAATTTTGGTGTCTTAATTTTAATCATTTTTACATTTCGCCAAATCTCAGGTCGAGTTAACATACCTAAGATTATTTGGTCAGAATTCATTCCAAACATTGAACTTTTTGAAGTTAGTTTATATGCAATATCTCTATTCAAAGTATTTAATGGTTTCATTCTTCCACCACTACTTTGTACAACTAACTTAGAAAATTTATCTGCTGTAACTAAAGACTTATCCTTGAAAGTGTTTAAATATACAGCAGTATCATTCTTTGAAACATTAAAGTCCAAACCAGTGGTAGGTTCGGCTGCTTGTAAACTATTTGTTGAGAATGCTAACATACAGGCCATAATAAATCCTGCTGCATTCTGAGTATTTACATATTTTGTAAGTTTCCAGAATCTTGATTTCTTATCAAAGAAATTTAAAATAAGTCCAAGTGTTAAAAGGAAGTATCCTAAATATGTTGGCCACTTTCCTGGGTCATTGTTAACTGAAAGAACAGTTCCTTTTTCATCTTGGTCGTAAGAACTTTGGAAAAATAGGAAGTTCCCTTGGTGAAGTGTTCTATTCATGAAAATCCTATAATCATAATTTGTTCCATCGGCATTATTTACAGTAACTTCAGAGGCATAAGAAGAAGGTGACATACTTCCTGGATATCTATCCAATTGGAAATCTTTTAAATGAATTGAGAAGGGTAAAGAAAGTACTTTTGAACCATATTCTAAGGTTACAATAGTATCACCAAAATCTTCCATTTTAGAAATACCTTTCATTCCCCTTTTCCCTGGAAGTTTAACTGTTTTTGTTTGACCATTAAGTGTTGCATCTACGGTCACAATGCTCATGTTACTTTGTCCTTTTTTTGCATACATGAAGTTATTAAATTTTACAACAAGTTCTTTTCCATTAAACTTTATATTATATTTAAAGTCATTATTACCTAGTGCTGATAATTCTAAAGGATATTCCTTATAATAACTACCATTTTCTTGTTTGATTTTAACTTGTAAATAAGGCTCTAGAGAAATCATTCTATTTTCAGTTTTACCTTCTCTAATATGCATAACACCTTCATATCCTACATATCTTGTAGTTGCTGCACCAATTAAGATTACTACAAATGATGTATGGAAAATAAATCTAGCTTTGTGTTTCCACATTTTATATTTATAAATAATTCCGGCCATATTTAATGTTGTTAAAACTAAAACTGTTTCGTACCAAATGTTGTTATAAACTAAAACTCTAGCTGAAGATGTACCAAAGTCATTTTCAATAAAAGTTGCGACACCTGCGCCAATAGCTAAAGTAGCTAATAAAATAAGTGTTGTCTTGAAGGAGAATAAGATATCAAGAATCTTTTTCAATTTTTATCCTTTGAAAGTATAATTAAATTTTATGATTATACTATTTGATGTATGAAATTTATGTGTAGTTTGTGTGTAATAATATTACTAAGCCCACATTTTCGTAATTATAACCAAAATACAGTAATTAATTCTTTGATTATAATCATCTAAAAGTATTTTTTAATAAATAGTTAATATAATTACATATGGATTTAGAAATATTAAAAAAGAAAAAAGATGATTGTCGATCTTGGAAAAACGTAGAGCCTTGGTATACTCAGCTATTAAAAGTATCTGAAATAGAAAAAAATAATTTAAAAATTGATTATGGTGATTGGTTTAGTATTGGTAAAAAAGAAAATTTAACAAAACAAGAGTTTGATTTACTTGAAGAAACTGCAAAAAAATTAATTCCTTGGAGAAAAGGACCTTTTAATTTATTTGGATTAGAAATAGATAGTGAATGGCAAAGTAATATAAAATATAATCTCATAAGACCTCATTTTAATTTAAAAGATAAGGTTGTTGCAGATATCGGTTGTAATAATGGCTATTATATGTTTAGAATGTTGGAGGATAAACCAAAAAAATTAATTGGTTTTGATCCATCCCCTTTGACATTACACCAATTTGAATTTATAAATCATTTTGTAAAATCGGATATAACATACGAAATGCTTGGAGTAGAACATCTTGAATATTATAATCATAAATTCGATTTCATATTTATGTTAGGTGTTTTATATCATAGAGCAGATCCTGTAGGAACTTTAAAATCACTTGCTCGTGGATTAAATAGCAAAGGTGAAGTATTAATTGATACTTTTATGATTGATGGTGAAGAAGAATTATGTTTAACACCCAATAAAAGATATTCAAAAATTCCAAATATATATTTTATCCCAACAATTCCTGCTTTAAGAAACTGGTTAAGTAGAGCTGGTTTTGAAGATATAGAAGTACTTGCAACAACAACTACTACTAATGAAGAACAAAGAAAAACGGACTGGTCGTTTGATCAGAGTTTGGAAGACTTTTTAGACCCCGAAGATAGAACAAAAACTATAGAAGGATATCCTGCTCCCAAAAGAGTATATATGAAGGCTAGAAAAATACAGTAGATTAAAATAAATCTATTGTATCTTCTTCATTTAAGTCCCCATAATTAAATTGTTCACTTCTTCCTTTATTTTTTGCTTCATAAAGGGCAATATCAGCATTTTTAATAGTTTTGTCAATAGAATCATCATTATTAAAAGTTGCATATTCATCAAAACCTATACAAATAGTTTTTTGTAGAGTATGGCCTTCTTCATCAACACAAACCTTTACTTTACTAAAATCACTAATAATATTTTTTGCAATACTTGTAATATCATTTACATTATTTGTACTTAACATAGATATTAAAAATTCATCTCCACTAAGTCGTGCTACCATATCAAATTCAGAAATATTTGTATGTATAACTTTTGCAAGTTCAACTAGAACTTGGTCTGCTATATCATGATCAAATTCGTCAACAACTGCCTTGAAATGGTCAATGCCAACCATTATAAAGTATATAGATTTATACTCTTTTTTCGATAAAGAAATTTGTTTATTTAAATTTTCAATTAAATAATGTCTATTATAAACTTTTGTTACAGAATCCAATGATAAAGATTCTATGAAATTTTTCTTTATAATTCCATTTTGAATAATTGGAGATATTTGGAAAAATGCTGCTTCAATAATATTATATTCTTCTGATAAAACTTCATGATGAACAGGAGATGTAGCACTAAAAGAAACTATTGCATTTAAGTTTGTATGAGTATTAATAATAAAAAAGAAAGATAAGTTATCATCTAAATAAAATTCTTCGCCTTCTATAAATATATTTTCTCTACTATTTCTTTCAATATCAAATAAAGAGAATGTGACATTGTCAATATTAAAATTAGTGTGTAACCAAAGATAAATATCTTCACCCATTTGTTTTATATTAGAAGAGTATTGTAATTGATCATATAATTTATAGATATTTTCTAAAGACTTAAAGTCTTTTTCGTTATTTGCTGATGATTTAATTAATTCTAAAATATTATTTTTCATTTTACACCTTAAAATAGTTCAAGAGTATCTGCATCTTTTTGAAATTTAAAAGATTGACTTCTTCCCTTGTTTCTAGCTTCATATAAAGCTATATCAGATGACCTGAAAATCTCTTCAATACGGTCTGCATCGTCAGGATATATTGAGATTCCTGTACATACAGTTTTCATTAAAGTTTGATTTGTTACTTCATCAACTATAACTTTAACATTCTTAAAATTATTTATAACCTTGTCCGCTATCATTATAGCATTATTTTCATTAATTATATTGTGAAGTATTATTAAAAATTCATCTGATTCAACTCTTGCAACAATGTCAGATTCTCTAACTGAGTGTTCTAAACTCTTTGCAAGTTCTTTTAACACTTTATCTCCAGTCATGTAATCGAATTCATCAATTACTGCTTTAAAGTGGTCTATTCCTACTTTAAGAAAAGCTATTTTTTTATTTTCTCTATGTGTTAAAGGAAGTGTACTTTTTAAATACTCATCAACGTATTGTCTATTATAAAGTCCCGTAAGAGAGTCTTTTAAATTAACTTCAACTAATTTAAATTCTAAATATTTGTTATAAATAGTTTGAGAAATCACACTAAATGTTGTTTTTACTAAGTTTAGAGAGCTTGTAATATTTTCTGATTCATAATTTTCGTAAAAAATAGTTATTTTTAAATCATCTCTTATATTAAGTTTAATATCTAATTCTTTTTTATGTAAAGATTTATAATCTTTACAATTTATAAAGAGATCATTTCTATTTATAGTTGCTTTAAATCTACTAATTGAATAGTCTTTCTGTAAGTGTGATGAAATGTACTCAAAAATATCATCAAGACTAGTTAATCCAATTAAATAATCATTTAAAGCTATTATAGATTGTAAATTATAAGTATTTAATTGATTCTGTTCTTGCATATATTATCCTATAAATAATTTTTCCAGTTCTTTAAAGAGTTTCTCTCTTTGTTTAATGTTGTTGATGGACCATGTCCTGGATAAATGGTAATATCTCTATCCCAAGATAAAACCTTGTCTATACTTTTTATCATGAGACTTGGATCTGAGAAAGGGAAATCACATCTTCCTATTGAACCACTAAAGATAAAATCGCCAGAAAAAAGATTATTATCTATCTCTATGGCTGAGCAACCTGGTGTATGCCCTGGAAAGAAGTGAAATTTTACTTTTATACCATCAAAATCTATTTCTTCATCATATTCAACTAAAACATCAGCTGTTGAAGGAGTCATTCCCATATCATATGGATCTTTTTGAAGCATGAAATTATCTTCTTTAGGAGTATATATTTTTAAGTTTAATAACTCACTAACTTCTTTATTTGACCATACATGATCAAAGTGACCATGTGTATTTAAAATGGCTATTGGATTTTTTACGTTTTTTTTCACCCAAGAAGTGGCACCCACTCCTGGATCTATTATGAAATCTTTGTCTGCAACAGATACGATATAACAGTTAGTTTGATAATCACCCATAGGTTGGATTTTAATACCCATTATTTTTTAACCCTTACTTTGATAAAATTTAACTTTAGTATATATTATTAGAGCTGTAAGGAAGTTTATGAATTATTATTATTTATTAGAATCTATTATATTAGAATCTAAACCGAAAGAGAAAATTAAAAGTTTTAAGAAATTTTATAATGACTTTTTAGAAGAAAAGTTAAAATTTAAAGATGATTATATTCCCTATGAGATGAAAAAACCATCTTATAGTGAAGTATTAAATATTATTTCACCTAAAAATATGCCCAAGATAAAATATTTAAAGACAAAAGAAGGAAAGATTAATCTTTTACATACAGTAGCACATATTGAGTACTCTGCAATTGATTTAGCACTTGATGCAGCATTAAGATATAAAGATATGCCAAAGAAGTATTATGAAGATTGGTTAGAAGTAGCCAATGATGAAGTAAGGCATTTTCTTATGTTAGAAAGTTTACTTGAAGAGTTAGACACATCTTATGGAGATTTAGCTGTTCATACAAGTTTATTTGATGCTATGAAAAGTACTCCTGACCTTTTATCGAGAATGGCAATTGTTCCAAGATTTTTAGAAGCAAATGGTTTGGAACATAATAATAAAATTATGGGGAATTTAAATTCAAATTTGGATGAGTTTAACAAAAAAATATTGAATGCGTTAAGTATTATTTTAGATGAAGAAGTTGATCATGTAACTAAAGGTGATAGATGGTTTAAATATGAATGTGAAAGATTGAATTTGGAGCCAGAAGAGACTTATTTTAAAATCTTAGAAGAGATTTATCCTGGTTGTACAAAAAGAAAATATGAATTAAATATTGAAGCAAGGAAAAAAGCAGGTTTCTCTTGTGATGAGTTGAAGTTTTTATCGAAAAAAGAAGATTGTAATTAGTACAAAAAAGTAAACGTTTTATAAGTCCTATTTTTCCTGTCTCTTATACACATCTCCGAGCCCACGAGACCAGAGAGGATCTC
>CAJXPH010000115.1 GCA_913057765.1 uncultured Campylobacteraceae bacterium | reverse complement strand
TATTGTTTCTTATGATAAAGATAATCTAAAAGATGCAGAGATAAGAGTAAAAAATATCAAAAAATATATATTAAACAAATTTCCAGAAATTGATTTCTCAAGGCTTAAAATCGGATGGGTTAAAACAAAAAAAATCATTAAGATAAGAGATAAGAACTTTGATCAAAATCAGTACGTAAACTTTTTTACAACAAAGATAAAGGATAAAAAAGAAACACCTAAAAATAAATAATAATCATATTATCAATAGTGACACTTAGTTATATTATTGAAAATCCAAAGCTAACAGAGAGAGGGGAATAATAACCCCTCTTAAATATGGACTATACTAAAACTGATGACACAAGACCAATAAGTCCACCAAAAACTGCACCCCAAATAACTAACCAACCAAGATGTTCTTTAATCATATTTTGAATAAGTTCTTTTACCATTCTAGGTGTCAACTCATCAAGTCTTGCATTTACAATTGAACTTAATTTTTTATGAATATCATCCGAAAAATCATCAGACTTCAATGCTTCACTTAATATAACTTGAAAAGAATCACTTTTTGATATATCCACTATTGAAGCTTGTAACTTTTGTGTAAATGGTTCTCTTAAAGGTTCTAATGCAGACTCTCCCCCAAACATACCAAGCATTCCACCAAAACTAGATTCCATTACTGCTTCTTTTAAAGAATCATATGCTGGTGTAAAATCTGTTTTATTTAAAACTTTTTCAAAATCAATCGTATTTTTTGCACTACTAACTTCATCTTGGAAAAACCTTTTTAAATTTTCAGGAGTAAAAAATTGATTCATTAGTAAGTTATGAATCGCCTCTTTAAATTGTTCAAACTTTTTTTCAATAACACCTGAACCATAAAGATATGGAACCTTTTCAAAAAGCATATGAATGGCTAGTGTATTTGTAATAGCCCCACTTAGAGCAAAAAGCCCAATCATGAAAACTGTATTGTTGTCATTTGAGTAACCGTACGCCATTATTAAAACTGTAAAAAAATTTGTAATATCTGTTTTTGTCATTTTATAGAATCTCCTATTGTAATTTAAAATGCGATTTTATCATAAACTGTTTGAAGATATAAAAATATTCTACTTTTAAAATTAAAAAGCAACCTCTATGTAACTTATTTGTAATGAATTTTTCCTAGAATTCATTACTTAAGGAGTAATAATGATAAATGTACAAAAAGAGATAGAAAAAAAATTTCCAAATATTGCTAAAAATCCAAACTTTTTAAATAAATCACTCATAAAACTTGCAAAAAAAGTAGTACATGAAAACTCAATCAATGATTTCCTAGAAAAGAATTCTCATTTAAAAGGCCTTGAATTTGTAGATGCTGTATTAGATTATTTTAATTTTGATTATACTGTTTCAAGTAACGACTTACAAAATATTCCAAGTTCTGGAAAGGTTGTAATTATTGCTAATCATCCATTAGGAGGTCTTGACGCATTATCACTATTAAAATTAGTAAGTACAGTACGAAGTGATGTAAAAATTGTTGCAAATGATTTTTTAGTTGGTATTGATGCCTTAAAATCTCTTTTTATTCCAATTGATAATTACAAAATGAGACAATCGAAACAAGATATAAAAAAAGTATATGAAGCATTAAACAATGAAGAAGCAATAATTATATTTCCTGCAGGGGAAGTTAGTCGTGCTAGTGCAAAAGGAATAAAAGATCCTAATTGGAATAAAGGTTTTTTAAATTTTGCATTACACTCAAATTCTCCAATTCTACCAATCTTTATTGGAGGAAAAAATTCCAAAACATTTTATACTATATCAGTGATAAATAAGACATTTTCGACTCTTCTTTTATCAAACGAAATGTTTAAGAAAAAATCTACAAATATTAATATAAAAGTTGGAGAGATAATTCCAAATGAGCATATTAAACCAAGAGGGTTAGATAAAAAATACGTAATTAATTTATATAAAAAACATCTATACTCTTTAAAAAAGGCTAAGAGATCTTATTTTGTAACACAAAAAGCTATTGCTCACCCTCAAAAAAAAGATGACTTAATAAAAGAATTAAAAAAATCTCAACTTATTGGTGAAACATCTGATGGAAAAAAAATCTTCCTATATGACTATGAAGATGATTCTGTAGTTTTAAAAGAATTAGGGAGACTAAGAGAATTATCTTTTAGAAAAGTAGGAGAAGGGATCAATAAAAAAAGAGATACAGATAAATATGACATCTATTACCAACATATTATCCTTTGGGATGAAAATGATTTAGAAATTGTAGGTTCATATAGAATTGGAAATGGTGACTTTATCAACAAAAATATTGGAGTAAAAGGTTTTTATTCAAATACTTTGTTTAAATATCATGACAAATTCAATCCTCACTTAAAAGATTCAATAGAATTAGGAAGAAGCTTTGTACAGCCAAAGTATTGGGGTACTAGAGCCTTGGATTACTTATGGTATGGAATTGGAGCATATTTAAAAAATAATCCAAATATTAAATATATGTTTGGGCCAGTGTCAGTTTCGGGAACAGTTCCAAAACTTGCGAAAGATATGCTGATATTTTACTATTCACATTATTTTAAAAATAAAGAAGAGATGATTGAAGCAAAAATGCCATATCAATATTCTTCTCATATCCAAGATTTAAAAGAGATATTTGATTTAAATGATAGAAAAAAAGATTTTAAAGTATTAAAATCAAGTTTAAATAGTATGGGAGTCACTGTTCCCACTTTATTTAAACAATACTCAGATATTTGTGAAGAAGGAGGAGTCAAGTTTCTAGGGTTTAATGTTGACCCTGATTTCTCTGATTGTGTTGATGGATTTATTTTAGTAAAGGTTAAAGAGATAAAAATAAATGCTAGAAAAAGATATATCGGAGATTAACTCTGATTTATCTTTTCTTTAATTTCTGCAAAATCTAGCATACACTCTTTTGTTTCGTCTACTAATGCTCTTGCCATAATTCCATCTTCAACAATAATATGCTCTAAGTGAAGAGATTTCAAGTCTTCTTTCTCGCTAAATCTTGTTACTTTAACAATTGTCTTAGTGTTATGTGTTAAATCATCAATAACCTCACAAATTAAATGAACTTTTTCTTGATTATCAATTGCAACAATTACAGCGCATGCATCTTTTATATTTACAGACTCTAATATATGTTTATGTGCTGCATTCCCAAATATTATGGGTTCTTCTGCTTTATATCCCATTTCAAAGAACTTTAGATTATGCTCGATAATTACATACTCATGTCCATCTAATCTTAAATTATGAGCAATTTCTTGTCCTAAATGTCCAAATCCAAGAACGACTATATGACCTTTTGTATCTTTTTCTATATTATAACTGTTTGAAATTGTCATTGCATCATTAGGCACTAATTTAGCTGCAAGAGAGGACATATTTTTAAGTGCTATTGGTGTTAATATCATTGATATAACAATTGTAACTATTAAAATTTGAGAATGTGTAGGATCTACTAAATCATTACTTCTTGCAAGCTCTAATATTGCTAAAGAGAACTCTCCAATTTGTACTAAAGAAAGAGCAGTTTTAAAGGCAACTCTTCTAGTATCATCAATTCGGACTAATCCATAAATAATAAAATATTTCAAAACTAATAAAATAGGTAAAAGTAATAATATAATCAAAATATTTTCTGAAATAATTAGAAAGTCTATTTGCATTCCAACTGTTATAAAGAAGACACCTAATAATAGATTTCTAAAAGGTGTTAAGTCAGCCTCTACTTGATGTTTAAATTTTGTTTCACTAATCATCATTCCTGCAACAAATGCTCCTAGTGAATAAGTAAATCCAAAATAATGGGCTAAATAAGAAGCCCCCACTGCGATTAAAAGAACAGAACCTACAAATAATTCATCTGATTTTGAACGTGTAACATGTTCAAAAAATGGTTCTAATAGATATTTTCCTGAAAAATATAAAAGAGCTAATAACCCTAGAGCAGCTCCTGTAGTTTCTAAAATTAATGTAAGAACAGATTTATCGTCACCTGTCGTGAAAAAAGAAATCATCAAAAGTATTGGAATCACTGCAATATCTTGCATAATTAAAATACCAAGAACTCTTTGTCCATGTCTTTTTTTGATATCATTCGTTTCATTATAAGTTTTTAATACAATTGCCGTTGAAGATAAAGATAATGCAGCTCCAATAATTAGAGACGTTTTAAAATCAAATCCAATTACATACATACAAATTATAAATACAAAGGTAGTTGTTACTAAAATTTGTAGGGAACCTGTAAAAAAAACTTCCATTTTCATTTTTTTAAGATGTTCAATTGAAAATTCCAATCCAATTGTAAACATAAGAAAAACAACACCAAATTCTGCAATCTCTTTTAACTCATGATTATGAACAGCCTCGTGTAAACCGAAAGTATATGCAATGATTGTTCCAGTAAAAATATAACCAATAATCGTTGGCAAATGAACTTTCTTTAATATTAAATTAACAACTATTGCAATAAGCAAAGTCCAAACTATAATTCCTAACATTTTTTCCTCATATGATTTTAAATATAATGCATTTGCTTATAACCTTCAGCTCTTTTTTTATAAGCTGAATTAAGCATTGCATTTTTATAATCAAGAAAATCAATTGCTAAACACTCTTGATTCTCTCTTCCAATTCTTCCTAAATACTGAACCAATCTTCCATAATAGGAAATTGGTGTACCAAAAATGATTGTATTTAAATGAGGGAAATCAATACCTTCACCAAAATACGAAGTTGTAGCTATGATAAGATCTTTACTTTCAACTAACTTCATCTTTGTTACTTGTTCTTTTTTATTCATACTTCCATGAATAGCAACAAAATCAAGTTTTTCATTCTCTAACATTTTTTCTAAAATATTAATATGCTCAATTCTATCAGTTAAAACTAAAATCTTCCTATTATTATATAATTTAATATATTCTATTATTTGATTATTTCTATTTTCATCAATACAAAGCTCGTTTATTAAAGTTGCATAATTATCTGCATTACTAACAAACTCAGTTCTTACAATCTCTAATTTGTTATTAAATGTTTTTTTCTTTTTATATTCATATGCAACTTTTCCTAACTGCTGAAATAAAATTGGCTCTAAGCCATCTTTTCTATTAGGAGTTGCACTTAAACCTAAAATATATTTACCAAAAAATTGTTTCACTATTTGCTCAAAGGTTATTGCAGGGATATGATGACACTCATCTACTATTACAAAAGAATAGTTATTTATAATATCCGTATTGTTTTTTAAACTTTGCATAGTAGCCACATCTATTTTACCATTTAACTTATTATCACCTTTTCCTAAATAACCAATATCTTTTTTTGTATATCCAAAATAATCAATAAATCTGTCAATCCATTGATTTAAAAGCATATTTTTATTCACAATAATTAAGGTACTACAAACTCTTAATTCAAACATTTTTGCACCAATTAAAGTTTTTCCAAATCCAGGAGGAGCAATACAAATACAAAAATCATTTTCAACAATTCTGTCAATAGCAATTTTTTGTTCATCACGAAGATTAAATTTCACTTTTTTAGTATCTACTCTTTCGAAAAATGTTTTATTTTGGATTTCAAAAGAAAGACTATTTTCTAAGAAAAAATCTTCTAATTGGTAAATTAATCCACGCGGTAATTTTAAGTATGTTTCATCTTCTTCAAAATTTTTAATTACTCTTGGAGTATTATATATAGGCTTACGAAGACTTAATAAAATTTTAATTTGTGGATTATCAAAAGTAGCAAATGATTTTAATTTATTTATAAATGATTTTGATAAATTTTCAGTAGGGATATATAGATAATCATAAACTTTTACAAGTAACCTAAAAGTAGGAAAATCAATATCTTCAAATATTAAATTACTTCTATCTACTTTTTCAAATTCTATATATTTTAAAACTTTTTCTTCTAAAACTTTTTCTATATTTTGTAATATTTTCCATTGGTCTTTGAATATTTCATCTTTTTTACTGTCAAAAAAAACTGTTTTATTTTCATCTCTTAGTTTCCAATGTAGTGGTAATTCGATTAAATCACCTAAACTTGCATTCGTAACAAAATCTTTGTTGGGATAAATTTTTGCACGCATATTTGACTTTTTTATAATATATTCCGCAAATTTTTTAAGTTTCTTTGTTTCTATCTCTTTTTCAAAAAATATCCAAAGTAATATGGAATTATATGAACTATATTCAAAAATACCATTGATTGATAATGCTTCTAAAGTTTTATTTAATTTATTTATATCTCTCTTTGTAACTTCAAGAACTATGTATTTTGATTTATTCTCTTTATTAACCAAATATGAGGCTATTTGAACTTGCCCTCTTAAGTGAAGTTCAATATCTTTATTTGTTATAGGAATATAATCATTACCTTTAAAAGTTTGTGTTACAGGATAAAAACCTTCTTTAGTACCATCTTTACTTAGCCATTTTTTAGCAAAAATGTCTTCACGAGAGATAAATAGAGTTTTAAATAACTCTATCTTCTCATCTTTTGTTAGCTGTCTATTTTCTTGATTTTGAAGTTTTGATTCAAGTTCTTTTATCTCTAGTAGAATTTTTTCTTTTTGAAGATAAAGTTCTTTTAATCTATCATGTGTCTGATTCATGCTCAATTTGATGCGATGGAGTCACTAAGATATTACTGATTTTATTTTCAATTTCATCATATCGGCTTTTCAGTTTAGAACCTTTTCTAATCCCTTGACCTTCAAACTTACCTTCTTCTTCAATAATAAGTTCGTTGTATTTCATACTTCCAATAACTTTACCATGTGGTAAAATTTGAACTTCATTACAATCTATTTTTCCATCTAGCAAACCACTTACTATTAAATTGTTAGCTTTTATATCACCGATTACTTCACCTGTTTTACCAATAGAAATAACATCAGCTTCAAGAATTACACCTTCAAATTTTCCATCTATATGAACTGTACCTTCAGTGCTTATACCACCTATTATACAAGTTCCTTGTGCTATTACTGTTGCACCATTTTGTGCTGTTCGTTTATTAGCTTTACCAAAGATTCCCAAGGTACTCTCCTCTCTTTTTTTAATATTCTATCATAATTACCAAGTTGCCACTTAATAAATTCTTTTGGATTTAACAATTTTGAACCATATCTTAATTCATAATGTAAATGTGGCGCGGTACTTCTTCCACTGTTACCTGTTAATCCAATTAATTGATTTTTTCTAACTATATCGCCTACTTTAACATTTGTTTTATTTAAATGGGCATAAAGTGTTTCAAAACCAAAATTATGCTGTATTTTAATTAATCTTCCAAAATCACCTCTATTTCTAGGCTGTACAAAACTAACAACACCATCAGCAGGAGCATATAATTTAGTTTTCCTTGGTGCTTTTAAATCAATACCTCTGTGAAACTTTTTCTTTTTTGAAATGGGATGTATTCTATATCCATAATTTGATGTAACTCTTGTACTCTCTAATGGAGCACCATTTGGAATTGTCGTTAACATGTACATCTTCACTTTTTCATTGATAGCTTCTAAAGTTTCTTTTGTGATTTCTTCTTTTTTGTCTTCTTCATTTTTTAAACCAATCATCTCTTCAATATGATCAAGTTTTGAACTAAGTACTTCAATATCTTGTACTTTCCCTTTAATTTGCATAGAGTAAAATTGATTTTGGGCTTGAAGTTTTTTCTCTTTTTCACCTAATGTATCAATTTCTTTTTCTTTTAACTCAATTTCTCTCTCTTTTTGAATCCGTAAAGAATCCATTCGATCATTTAATTCAGATATAAACCATGAGCCTCCACCAATAACTAATATTACAAATAAAATGATACCTACAATTAATTTCTTTGCTATTTGATGTACATTAAATGCTCTTGTACCATGTACATCAGAAACAGTAATAATTAATCTATTTTTCATCAATCCCCATATCTTTTATAAATTTTTCTACAACTAAAAATGAACCAAAAACTAAATATTCTTCATTTCTATCAATTTTATCTAACTTTGTTACTATTATATTTAAACTTTTACAAATATCTAATAAATTATTTTTATCTACCATTCTTTTATCATCGATATCTAAAATTGTTATTTGTTTAATAATAGGTTTTAAAATACTTAAAACTTTTTTATAATCTTTATCTTCATATGAATTATAAATTAAATGTATTTTTTTATTCTTAAACTCTTTAACTAATACAGATGCAGCTAGTGGATTATGTCCGACATCAATAATAATATTTTTTTTAATTCTTTGACATCTACCAAAAAGTTCAACTTCATCGAATAAATTTATATCAAGTTCAATTTTTAATTCTTGTAAACACTCAATAACTAGGTGTAAATTTGTTTTCAAATAACTTGCAAATTTCTGATTTAAAGTATATCTGTCTCTTATACACATCTGACGCTGCCGACGAAGAGGA
>CAJXPH010000114.1 GCA_913057765.1 uncultured Campylobacteraceae bacterium | reverse complement strand
AGATCCTCTCTGGTCTCGTGGGCTCGGAGATGTGTATAAGAGACAGATATTATATATTTGAGTTTACAATTATATTGTATAAAATAAAAAATTATTTTTTCTTCAAACAAGGGTATAATACCTAATTCACTTGTTATAAAATTTATGTTATATTGTTATTACATTTGTTAACGTAATAAAGGATAACTTGTGAAGGCAAAGTCTCAACTTAACATAATTATTACAAAAATTATCATAATTGCTTTTCTTCTTACAACCAATGCTTTTGGACAAATTGGTAAATGCCAACCTGGAATACAAGGTAAATCTCCAAAACGAATTGCTTGGTTTGTTAGTACTAGTGGAACACCTTTCTGGAAAACAGTAGAAAAAATCATAAAATCATCGGCTAAAGACCTAGGAGTAACACTAGAAGTATATTTTAGTTATGATCCTATAAATCATATAAAAAAAGTTAAAGAAATACTCAATAGAAAAGATAACCCTATTGAAGGAGTTCTTTTTCATAATCATAAGCATCGTGGAGAAGAAGTACTTAAAATAGTTGAAAAAAAAGGCATCCCTACAATAATGTTTAATGCAGGTTTTTCTTCTTCAAATAGTGTAGGTAAACCAAGAGAAAATTATAAATGTTTGATTGGAACAATGTTCCCTAATGATGAAAAAGCAGGTTATCAATTAGCTTTAGCACTACTATCAGAGGCTAAAAAATACCCTACTATGATTCATGACGATAAAATACATATGGTAGCATTAGAAGGAGATAGAGCATCAAATGTTTCCACTCTTCGTATACAAGGTATGAAAAGAGCATTAATAGAATGGGAACAAAATGGAGATAATCCTAAAGTTGTACTTCATCAGTCCTTTCACTCTAAATGGCGTCGAAATTTGGCCTCAATCGCTTTTAAATTAACACAATCTCGTTATCCAAAAGTTTCTGTGTTCTGGACTGCTGCCGATGTTATGGCATTGGGTGTCGTTGATGCAGCAAAAGAACTAGGGAAAATTCCTGGTAAAGATTTTGTAACAGGAGGTATGGACCTTCTCCCTATGACATTAGAACATCTAGAAGACGGGACTATTACAGCAAGTGTTGGTGCTCATTATATAGAAGGTGCATTTGCACTTATTGCTTTGTATGATTATCTTAACGGTTATGATTTTGATACAGTAGGGAAAACAGAGTTTTTAACTAACATGGCAGTTAGAATAGGTAAATCTAAACAACCATACGTAACAAATGAAAATATTATCAAACAACGTCTAGATAGTATTGATTTCGCTTCATTATCTAATACACGTATAGGACAAACTACCCCCTATAGCTTAGATACCCAAGCTATTTTAAATAAACTTTGGTAATAACGATGAAAAGAAAATCCATAGAGCGTCATGTAGCCACAAAACTTTTTTTTCTACTTCTTAGTGGTTATATTTTTGTAACTATAGTATTAACATCACTATATATGTTAAATCAATTTGAAGAAATAAAACAAAGAGGTTTTAGTAATCAAAAAATGCTTTTAACAGCACTTGCACCATCTTTAGGTCAAGTGACATTTGATGGAGATCTTGATCAAGTAGAATCCTTACTTCAAGGGATAATTGAATCACCAAGTATTACAGGTATAGCCTATTCGGATATAACCAAAACAATGAATGTTAAGTTAGGAATTGTCCCCGATTATAATTTAATAAATCTTAAAGATTATAATATAGAAATTGGTTTTCATAATATAAATCAATTCGAAATAAACTCTTTGTTTGGTTTGTCAGGAAATATTATTTATAATGATAGTATTGTTGGAAATGTAGTTATATCCTCAAGTAAAGATATAATCTTTGCGGAACTTCGATCTGTAATATTAATAATTATTTTAGGTATGTTAATTCAAGCTTTTCTGTTATGGATATTTTTTCGATGGGTATCTATGGTATATTTACATAATCGTCTAACAGATATTATTAATGGTTTAAATCAGTTAGAAACTGTAACGGGTAAATTTACTCCATTAAAAGTTGATACAAAAGAACAAGATGAAATATGGGCAATTCAGAAATCATTTAATCGTATGGCCAGTAAATTACAAATGTCACACAATAAACTAAAAGCCTATAATAAAGAATTAGAAGAAAAAGTGCAGGAACGTACTGCTGAATTAGAAAAAATTTCTATAACTGATAGATTAACAGGACTATATAATAGACATAAAATTGATAGTGTTTTAGAAAGTGAATTTAAACGTTCTGAGCGTTTTGGTAGTTCATTTAGTTTAATATTGATTGATATTGACAATTTCAAATCTGTAAATGATGAACATGGGCATCAAATAGGAGATGAAGTCTTAATTGAAATATCCAATCTATTAAGTTGTATTCGTACTACAGATATAATTGGGCGTTGGGGTGGTGAAGAATTTTTAATTATTGCACCAGAGACAGAATTAGAAGGAGCCATATTAATTGCGGAAAATATTCGTTCAAAAATTGAAAAGCACTTATTTCCCAAAACTGGTTCAATAACTACAAGCTTTGGAGTAAGTTCTTTTAAGCAAGGCGATAGTATAAATCATTTAATTTCAAGAGCTGATTCAGCATTATATACATCAAAAGAGAAAGGTAAAAATCAAGTTCAATATAAATAACATAAATTGCTTTTAAGACAAGGGAAGCTTAATAGTAAATTTTGCGCCCTGATAATTTTTATTATGATATGAAAAAGTTTGATTTTTAACCGACATTCGTCCACTCATTTGTTTTTCAATGATTTCTTTACACATATAAAGACCAATCCCTGTTCCTTGTGATTTGTGTTTTGTAGTAAAATATGGTTCAAACACTCTATCAATAATACCATCATCAATTCCTCCAGCAGTATCTTTTACAGTGATTATTATTTCATTATCTATCTCTTTAATTTTTATAAATATAAAATTATTAACATTACTAGAGAAGGCATCGTAAGAATTTTTAAGAATATTAATAAATACTTGAATCATTATATTTTCTATTTGATTTAATTGAATATCAGAGATATCTTCAATAAGATAAATATCTTTTTCCGTAAATGACAATTGTAAAGTATTCTTAGCTTTTTCTAAACAATCTTTAATATAGAATTCTTCTTTATTACCTTTTGTTTTAAAATAATCTCTAAATGTATCTAAAGTCATTGATAAATATTTTGTAGAATCTAAAATGCTATCAAGGGAACTGTCAAATACTTCATCTTCTAAAATATTTAATTCTTTATGCATTCTAACACCAGAAGCTGCAGTAGAAATGATACTTAACGGCTGTCTCCATTGATGAGCGATATTACTTAATAACTCTTCCATTGAAGCTATTTTTGATTGATTCAATAATAGAATATCTTTTTCTTGTTGTAATTTATAATTTAAATCTTTTTCAATTGCAACAGAAGCTATATGTGCATAAGTACTAATTATTTTTAACTCAAAAGGGGTAGGTTTAGTTGCTTTATCATAATATATAGCAAAAGTACCAAGTACTATATTACTTGATGAAAGAATAGGTTCAGACCAACAAGCATGTAAGTTTGCTTTTTTAGTTAATTCTAAATATGGTTGCCAATTGGGGTGTTCATCAATATTTTCAACAATAACTGTTTCAGTTTTAAAAGCTGCAGAGCCACAAGAACCAATATTCTCACCAATTTCAATACCATTTATTGCATCATTATAAAAATCAGGGAGGCTTGGTGCTGATCCTGACAATAAGTGTTGTCCATCTTCTGACAAAAGTAAAATACTACATTTACTATTAAAATTCCTCTTTTCAGATAAAGAGACAATCTTCTCTAGAGTATTTTGAAGATTGTCTTCTTTTGCAATATATTCTAATAATAATTGATTGTCTTCATAAATTATTTCATACTGTTTTCTTTTTGTAATATTTTTTGCAATACAAAAAAGAGCTATTTGATTTTCATCTTTATCGTACACAATTTGTTTGCTAGTTTTGAAATATGCTTTTTCATTATTATCTAAAACAAAAATTTCTTCAAAAATATTACCTTCATTTTTTTCAAAAATAGAGTTGTCAATAGAAGTAAAAGCTTCGGCATTTTCTTTTGTAAATAATTCATAGTCAGTTTTATTTAATACTTCATCTCTACTTTTTTTAATAAAATCTAAAAAAGCTTGGTTAAACGTCAGATATTGTCCTTTTGTATTTTTAAAAAAAACCAAATCTGTCATTAACTCAATTAAGTGATCTATATTTGTAATATCATTCTTTTTATTCATAATAATACCTTTTAAACCTTGATTATTATAACGAATAAAAAATTATTTTAAAGTTTATCAGGTAAATTAATATTAAAAAATAGTTTTCATGAATAAGTATAACTCTCCAACATGTTAAAAAAACTCATAAAAAAAGGAACATCAAAAAAGATATTCCAGTTTTATCTTTATTTAGGAGTAAAATGATAACTCGCAATAATCATTTTGATATAAATTGATTCGCAGTCAATCTATGTATGAATGTATTATAAAGATAAATAGTGTGTGTTTGGTGTCGGGTAAAAAAAATATGAAATTTAAATGGAAAATGCATTTCGTTTATTGCAAAGTTTAAAGTAACGATTATATTGTAGTTGTAAATTGGCGACCCCAGTAAGATTTGAACTTACGTCCTCAGGAGGAAATCCTGATGTCCTTGGCCGCTAGACGACGGGGTCAATTTTAGAAAAGAATTATATACAAAAAATGATTCATTATTTCTTAAAAAAACTACTTAAGATTGTTAATTTTTAGGAAGTTGCTAGCTCTGTTATGTCCTTTGGCCTCTGCTCTTTTCATCCACTCTTTTGCTTTTGCTTCATTTCTTCCAATTCCGTATCCATTAAAATAGAAAAAACCTACATAATACATTGCTTTTGAGCTGTCATTAGTTGCTGCTTTCATATATAAATCAAAAGATTTTTTATAGTCAACACTAGCAATATTACCTTCACGATATATATCTGCAAGTTTAAGTTGTGCTTCTTTATTACCCAAATCAGATGATTTTGTTAACCAAAAAATTGCTTTTTCATAATCAATTTCTATTCCATCACCTACTAAATACATAACTGATAAATTATATTGAGCTACATGATTATTACTATTTGCTGAAATTTTATACCAATATAAAGCTTTTGATAAATTTTTTTTTACACCTTTTCCAAAGTAATACATAGAAGCTAGATTATTTTGGGCAATGATTACACCTTGTGAAGCAGACTTTGAATACCAATAATATGCTTTCTCTAAACTCTCTTTTTTGACATTTTTTTCATATATCATACCAAGGTTTAATTGAGCTAAAGGATAACCTTGTAATGCAGCTTTTTCATACCAAACTTTTGCTTTTATCAAATCTTTTTTTACAAAGTCACCTATATAGTACATATGTGCTAAATTATTTTGAGCAAGCATATTATTATTATTTGCAGCTTCTTCGTACCAAAAGAATGCCAATTCTTTGTTCACAGGAGTACCTAGTCCTTTATAATTCATGAGTCCTAAATTATACTGTGCATTAGTATCATCATTTAAAGATAGAAGAGTAAACTGTTCTAAAGCTTTTTCATATTTTTTTGCATTTAAGTTTTTTATAGCATCATTAAAAGTGAATGCATATGAGGATATAGAAATAAAAAGAATAAAGAAAATATTTCTTAGCATTCTAATCTCCTATTTATTTTGTTCCAAAATTGGTTCATCTTCTATATTTTCTTCTATTTTGTTTAAAGTTTCATCAATATTAATATTAACTTTCTTGTTTAATTCATCTATCTCTTTATCTAAAGAATCAGATAAAGTTTTATCTTCATTAGATTCATCAATATCTATTTTGTCTTCTTTATTTAATATATCAGTATTTGAATCTTCAATTGAAAAAGATATATCATCTTTTAGAACGTCATCCTCAATTTCAAGAATTGATTTACTTTTTTTCCTATCAACAATTAATATATCTTTAATCATTTTAGCATTTTTTTGTTCTGTTGGTCTGGGTAAGTCAATACTATCACATAAACCGTCATTAATGTTCAAATAAGCATAATGTTCAGAACAAGTAGTCCAACTGTCATTAAGGCCTAATATATAATCTATTCGAGTCCATAAAAGCTCATGCTCTGCATTATTTAAATACTCAGGTTTATCCTCTTCATAATCAGTTATTTTAATAATCTCTAATTTGGCTTTTGTTAAATTATTTTCCTCTTCTATAGATAAAATCCATCTATTTTCACTAGTTATTACAAAAAAAGGATAATGACTCATTTTTGTTTTTGAAATAGAAATTCTTTTTCTATAGGAATCTATTCTAAACTCTTTTTTACCTGCTAAAATAAATACTTGTTTTGTAGCTTCAAAAATTGCATCTTTAGATATATTTCTATACTCTTTTGTAGTAAAATTATCTTTTTCTTTCATATCCCTTTGAATATTTTCAAAATTTGATACACATCCAGAAAATAATAAAATACTAACTAAAAATATATATTTAAACATAATTATCCTATCTACTTGTTGCATAAGTACCGAGTCTTTCTAATAAATCGTAGTCTAAGTCGAGCTTAACACTATCTGTAATTACTTTTATATTATTAAGTTCTGCATAAATCAATACATTTTTTACTTTATGTTTCTTAACCATATCATTTGTAAAGTTTATAGTATAGTCTTTATTCATTCTAATATAATCTAACTCTAATTCTTCTAATTGATCCAATGGATATTCATCAGTTTTATAACGTTTAAGAAGTACTTTTGCACCAATTGCATGTATATCTTTTACAAAATCAATAAAAGTTGCTTTATGTAAGTATGCAGTATATGAAGTTATACTAAAAACAATTTTATCTAAAATATCGCTATTATTTTTTAGAATATTATCTAACCATTTCATAAATAATTTATTTTCAATCGAACTAATAGATAAATTAATTGCAACTTCATGTGTAGTTTGGTTTTCTTTAATATGATCAATTGCTTTTTGTATAACTAACTTATCAAACTCATCAGTCATCTCAAGTTTTTGTGCAACTGAAACAAAAGAACCAACTGAAAGTTTTTTATTTTCATGATCATATAATAAAGGAGCAACTTCAGTCATAACTAGTTGTTCTGGATTATCAAAAGAGAAAGAATCTAAAACAAAGGAGATATTAAATTCTTCTTTATTTATCACTTCAACAACACTATTATCTAATAAAGAATAATTTTTCTTAATATCTTCTTCCCCAATAATATAGTATGAATTTACACCATTAGCTTTTGATCTTTCATAGGCATCATTTGCAGAATTAACAATAGTTTCTAAACTACCATATAAATCAAATGCAGTACCACCAATTTGAACTAAATCATCAGGAGTATCATATATATCAGGCATTCTATCTTTTAATTCTTCAATTATATGTTCACACATCTTTTGTGCGTCTTCAAGAGTAAGATTTTTACCTATAATTGCAAAATGAGAACCATAAAATCTATATAGTTTCATATCAGTTTTACTATATTTAAAGATGATATTCTTGATAATATTCACATAACTTTCTACAAAACTATTTATATATCCAGAATCATGATTTTTACTTAATTGTGCAAGTTGATCAATTCTAACAATAAAAACATAACCTTTTACTAAAGATACAAACATACTTTTTATATCAAAATCAAAAATATCTTTATTAGGTAACCCTGTTAATCCATCAGTAGAACCTTTTAATTCTAAAGATTCTTTATTTACATTTAATTCATTTTTTAAGGATGCAATTTTCGATGATATTTTAGAAACTTTTTTGGTAAGTTCTTTTATTTCTTCTGTTCCTTCAAAATTACTTTTATCTAATACTTTAAATCTATCTTCCAAAATACTATCAAGGTACTTATTTAAATAAACAATAGGACTTGTAACATATTTTTTAAAAATGTATTTATGGTAAAAACCAATTAGAAATAGTATAGGTAAGAACATAATTATAGTAAAAAAGATTAGTTTTGTAACAAATGATTGTAATTCTTTTTTAACAACTAAAGTATCATTTTTATAAATAACCGTTGCAATAGTAATTTTATCAACTTTAATTTCAAAGATATTATCTGAAATATCAATACCATTTAATGAATCAAACCAAGTGTCATCATTCTCATTTTGTTCAAGTTTTTTATTTAAATTTGAAAAATTGAACTTAGTAATTATATTTTTGATTTCATCTTTTTTATAAACTTGATATCGTATATTTATTGGTTGTGCCAAGTCAAATGTTGAGGAAGGTATAAATTCATATAAATCGCTTTTTTCAATTTTTTGAATATAACCATATCTTGCATCAACTATTACTTCTGCAATACTCCAGGACTTATCATTAAAACCTGAAGAAGTTGAAATCAAACTGTTTTTATTAAAAATAAATCTATTGCTGTCTCTTATACACATCTGACGCTGCCGACGAAGAGGATAGTGTAGATC
>CAJXPH010000113.1 GCA_913057765.1 uncultured Campylobacteraceae bacterium | reverse complement strand
ATGTGTATAAGAGACAGACTTGTCCTTATATGAAGTGAAATTTTATCATAAAAACTTAAAATAAGAAAATAATTATATTTTATTTACCTTTTCTGTTGACTTTTTAAAGACATAAGGGATATAATTTATAAAAATAATAAAATGTGGAGTTTCCTATGTTCTCAAATATATCGATAAAAGCTAAATTATTGATGATTTCTCTTGTCGCAATTGTATTGGTTGCTATATTAATAGCTACCGAGTCAATTTATTCAATAAAGAATCTTTCTGAATCTAATATTGAAAGTTTTAAAAAAGAAGCCTATGCTAATAAAGAAGCAGAGTTAAAAAATTATGTTTCATTAGCTATGAGAACTGTTGAGTCTTTTCATGAAAGAACGGCAATTGAAAAAGTAAAAATTGAAGTTCAAGCAGATTTAAAATCACAAGCAAAGTTTATTTTTTCAATTGTTGATGCAGAATATAAAAGATATAAAGATATTTTACCAGAAGATGAGTTGAAAATAAGATTAAAAGGTATTGTAGAAGGTACAAGATATGGTAAAACTGGATACTTTTGGATTAATGATACAGATGCTGTAATTGTTATGCATCCTATTAAACCACAATTAAATGGAAAAGATTTATCTACATACACAGATAAAGGTGGTAAAAAGATTTTCCAAGAATTTGCAAACGTTGGAAAAAATAAAGGTGAAGGTTTTGTTGATTACGTTTGGCCAAAACCAGGTTTTGAAAAACCACAAGCAAAAGTTTCATATGTAAAATTATTTAAACCATATAATTGGGTAATTGGTACGGGGGAATATGTTTCTGATGTATCTGCAAATTTAAAAAAAGAGGCATTAACATCAATTTCTAATATGAGATATGGGAAAAGTGGATATTTTTGGATTAATGATTCTAATCATGTTGTAAAAATGCATCCAATAAAACCATCTTTAGCTGGAAAAAACTTAGTTGACTTAAAAGATCCAGATGGTGTTTTTCTATATCAAGATATTGTAAAGGCTGCAAATAAAAAAGTTGAAGGTGGACTTGTAAAATATAAATGGGCAAAACCTGGTAAAGATGCGCCTCAACCGAAATTTTCTTATGTACAAAGATTTGGTGAATGGGATTGGATAATTGGTACGGGTGCATATGTAGATGATATTGAAGATAGTATTATAAAAATGAAAGAAAAAACTGAAACAGAAATTAACCAAGTTATAATGTTTATCTCAATTTTTACCTTAGTTTGTATTGTAATTATTTACTTAATTTATTCATTCTTTATTAAAAGAACCATTATTACTCCATTAGACCATTTAATTGAAGCAATAAATGATGTTTCTGGAGATAACTCAAATAATAAAATTATTGAAAAAAGATCTGATGATGAAATTGGTAAGGTTGTTGATACCTTTAATGGATACATCAAAAAACTTCAAGATGGTTATGCAGAAGATGCAAAAGTTATTGCAGAAGTTGAAGATGTTATTCAAAAAGTTAATAATGGTTTCTATGTTTACAGTGTTAAGCAGAACTCTTCAAATCCATTAGTTCAAAAGTTAAAAGATTCAATTAACTCAATGATTGGTGGCACAAATGAGAAACTTGAAGAAATAAATAAAATTTTAATTGAATATGGTAATTCTAATTTTGATTATAAATCAGAAAAATCACATACTACATCAAATGGTATAGTAGGTTCAATTTTTACAAGTACAAAACAACTTGGTGGAACTGTATCTGAGTTCTTATCAATGATTACTTCAAGTGGAGATAAATTAAATCAGGATACAGATATTTTATCTAGTTCATCAAGTAAATTATCTTCTTCTGCAAATGAACAAGCAGCTTCTTTAGAAGAAACTGCAGCAGCTGTTGAAGAAATTACATCAATTATTAAATCAAGTAATGAAAAAGTTGATAGAATGTCAACACTTGCAAATGAATTAAATAAATCAGCTAAAGATGGTGAAGATCTAGCTTCTAAAACTACTCAAGCGATGGAAGATATTGATAAACAAGTTAATTCTATTAATGATGCCATTACGGTTATTGATCAAATTGCATTCCAAACAAATATATTATCACTTAATGCAGCTGTTGAAGCTGCAACTGCAGGTGAAGCTGGAAAAGGCTTTGCCGTAGTTGCTCAAGAGGTTAGAAATCTAGCTTCAAGAAGTGCTGAAGCTGCAAAAGAAATTAAAGGTATAGTTGAGAATGCAACATCTAAAGCAAATGAAGGTAAATTAATTGCTGATAATATGATTGGTGGATATACTGATTTAAATAGTAAAATTGGTGAGACTATTGAACTTATTACAGATGTTACTAGTGCAAGTAAAGAACAAGAAACGGGTATTGTTCAAATCAATGATGTAATTAACTCTTTAGATCAAGCAACACAAGTAAATGCTTCTTCTGCATCTCAGATTAGTAACTTAGCAAATGAAGTTTCTTCATTATCTACTGACCTTCTAAGTATTGCTGATAGAGCTAATTTTGATGAAGATAAAAAAACAGAGATTTGTGATATCGATTTAGTATTCCAAATATCAAAACTTAAAAATGATCATATAGTATTTAAAAACAATAACTTTGCAAAAGTAGGTTCTAACACTACTTGGAGTGTAACATCTTGTACTGAATGTGATTTTGGAAAATGGATTTCTAAGCAAGAAAGTTCTGCTGAATCATTCACAAAAACCTCAAATTGGTCTTCTATGAAAGAGTGTCATGAAAGTGTTCATAAAACGGTTCAAGAGTATATTACTAAAAATGCTCAAAATGCTTCTAATTCTGAATTAGAAGCTATATCTAAAAAATTAGAAGATAGTACAGCTTGTCTATTCGGTTCAATGGATAGAATAAAAGTTGACCATTGTAAAAACTATGAAGCAGAAATAGAAGTAAAAAGTGTTGAAGTGAAAACTCCTTCGAAACCTGCTCCTAAATATGAAAAAACAAATGTAGAACCAATTAAACCTCGAGTTGTAAAGTCTACTCCAGCTAGACCTACCCCTGCAAGAAGTGTAACAAAAAAAGTAGAACCAATTAAACCAACGGTTTCTAAACAAACAATAACTGCAAATAATAACGATGATGATGAGTGGGAAAGCTTTTAAAAGCTTTCCTCCTCATTTTAAAACTTACAAATACTTATAAAAATCAACTAAATTTTAATAAAACCTAAAATATAAAAAAGTTTGATATAATTGCGATTTTAACAAAGAACAAAAATTGTTCTCTTAAGGATTATAATGAATAATGAAAAAGTAGAATTACTATCTCCAGCTGGAAACTTAGAAAAATTAAAAATTGCTTTTAAATATGGTGCAGATGCTGTATATGGTGGAGTTAGTCACTTTAGTTTAAGAATTAGAAGTGGAAAAGAATTTACATTTGAAACTTTTAAAGAAGGAATTGAATATGCTCATGCACGTGGGAAAAAAGTATATGCAACAATTAATGGATTTCCCTTTAATTCACAAATAGATTTACTAAAAAAACATATTCTAAATATGGCAGAACTAAAACCTGATGCACTTATTGTTGCTGCACCAGGTGTAGTTAGGCTTTGTAGAGAATTAGCTCCTGAAATCCCAATTCATTTATCAACACAAGCAAATGTGATGAATTATCTTGATGCACAAGTGTATTATGATATGGGTGTAAGAAGAATTATTGCAGCACGTGAAATTAGTTTAAAAGATGTATCAGAAATTAAAAAACATTTACCTGATATGGAAATTGAGATTTTTGTACATGGGTCTATGTGTTTTGCATACTCAGGTCGTTGCTTAGTAAGTGCAGTACAAATGGGAAGAGTTCCAAATAGAGGTTCGTGTGCAAATGATTGTAGATTTGAATATACTCTTTACGCGGCAAATGAAGACCATAGTTCTTTATTTAGATTAGAAGAAGAGCCTGGCGTTGGTACTTATATTTTTAATGCAAAAGATATGAATTTAGCTTCACATGTTGATGAGATTTTAGCAGCAGGGACTGTCGATTCAATTAAAATTGAAGGGAGAACAAAGTCTCCTTATTATGCGGCAGTTACAGCTTTTGCATATAGGTCAGCAATTGATGATTTCTATGCAGAAAGATTTGATGCTTCAAAATATCAACATGAATTAGCTACTACAAAAAATAGAGGCTTTACTGATGCATATTTAATTCACAAACCTTTTGAGAAAAATGATACACAAAACTATGAATATGCCTTAAGTAAAGGAAGTTATGAAGTTAGTGGACTTGTAACAGAAGATGAAAATCATTTTATGTGCAAATATAAAACTTATCCAAATGAAGAAACAGAAATCTTTGCTCCTTTGAATTCTACAATTGAAGAGTGTGAAAATGATATTGGTAAGATTTATAAAAAAGACAATGGTAAATACTATGTTAGTTTTAAAAAGATTTTAACAGAGACTAATAAAGAATTAGAATCGGTACATAGTGGGAATTTAAATAAAATACAATTACCTGGTAAATTACCTTATCTTACAATGTTAAGAGTAGAGTGTGAAATAGAAGGTGAATCATGTGCTGAAGGCTCTTGTAGCAACTAATAATGGTAATCTTTAGAGTAACAGAAAATATCAATATTAAAACTACGGATGGAACTTTAGTTAAGTATAATAAACTAAAGAATCCATCTAACCTTTTTAATGAAACAGTATATCTAACAACATTTGAGGACTTTACTGATTTAAAAAAAGTTTTTTCAAATGTTGGGGTTAAATATCGCGCACGTGTAATTGATGAAACAAAAATTAGATATCTTAGTCAATTTCCTAAAGAATTAGGTATTTCTAATCTAAATGAATATTCTATTACTCAGAAGCTAGATTATGAATATAAAGAATTTAACGCAAACTGCTCAGATGATGATTTAAAATCTATGTATTTGAATGAAAAAAAAGTGGATTTGGATAAACAACTAGAAGGCACTATAAAAGAAGATATATCAATTGTTATTATTGGAAACCTAGGGCAAAGTATTTCAGAAATGATTTGTTCTTCTACTGCGTTAAGACTTTTAAATAATAAACTAAAAAAAAGATTTCGAAGTGTGAAATTAGATATTTATTTAAATGCTTCAGATAACAAATATTATTCAAGAGATAAATCTATTTTTGCAAATCAAAGTTATACAAATAAAGTTTCAGCTCTTTCTTTAAATATAAAAGAGATATGTCAATATGATTTTTTTATTGATGTAAGTTCTGTTCCTAAAAGAAGTTATTATTCAAAACTTTCTCATATTGATGCATGGCTTTATAAGTTTGGAATAGATTATTCTAGAATTGATGAAAGAGAAAAATACAATACAATCAATATAGCTTCTTTTCGTCCTAGCAAAGAGTTAAAAGAAAAAATAAGGACTCTTAAACTAAAAGGTAAAACTTTACTTTATCATCCATATTCTGCAAATATAACAAAATCAATACCTAAAGAAATTGCTATTAATCTTTTAAAAGACTTACTTTTAGAATCACAAGATTATACAATTGTTTCTGTCCTTAAACTAGAAGGAAAATTTGATGATGATAGATATGTAGATTTATCTTCATATTCAAAAGGATTTCTAGACTATTCTTATATAATTTCAAATATGGACAAAATAATTACAGTTAATACTGCAACTTATCATATTGCAGATGCATTTTTCATTCCAACTATTACAATCTTTACAGATTCCAACCTTGAAGAAACGATTCAAAATTATCCAAATTCAAAAGCTATCTATGTTGAAGATAAATCAAAAGATTTTAGTAAATTTATTTTTAAAACTGAATCACTTATTTTACATAAATTTAAAGGGTGGTCAAAACTTAAATATTCAAAGATTATAAAGTTATTAGAAACATTTTGATATAATATTGTCCATTTTTAAAAAAAAATATCAGGGGATAAAATGAATTTTGTATCAATTATTATGGGAAGTAAATCTGACTATGAAATTATGAAACATTGTGCGGACACTTTAGAAAAGTTTGATGTAAAGTATGAAATTGTAATTTCTTCAGCGCATAGAAGTCCAGAAAGAACTAAAAATTATATTAAAGAAGCAGAAGAAAAAGGTGCAGTAACATTTATTGCTGCAGCTGGAATGGCTGCGCATTTAGCTGGTGCATTAGCAGCAGGTACTACTAAACCAGTTATTGGAGTGCCTATGAAAGGTGGAGCAATGGATGGTATGGATGCAATGCTTTCTACTGTTCAAATGCCTGCAGGTATGCCTGTTGGTACTGTCGCTTTAGGAAGATCTGGAGCTGTTAATGCTGCATATTTTGCTATGCAAATCTTAGCTATTACTGATAAAGAATTAGCTATTAAAATAAAAGAAGACAGATTAGTTCAAGCTAAAAAAGTTGAAACTGATTCTAAAACAATTGAAGTAATACTTTAATGAAGCAAGTTGCACTATTTACACAACCTAGTTGTAAATGGTGCAATGAGGCAAAAGCTTATTTCAAAGCAAAAAAGGTCAGCTACAATCTTATTGATCTTTCCACAAATAAAAAAGCTTTAAACGATTGTAAAAAGCATGGTTGCAAAGGCGCACCTGTAGTTTTAATAGAGAATCAATGGATATGTGGTTTTGATAAAAATAAAATTAATAAAGCATTAGGAATTAAATAGATGATTACATTTTCAGAAATTCTATTAAAATTACAACAATTTTGGGCGGAACAAGGCTGTAATGTTGTGCAACCTTACGATATCCCAGCTGGAGCTGGAACTTTTCATCCTGCAACTATTTTAAGAAGTTTGGATTCTACTCCTTGGTCAACTGCATATGTAGCACCAAGTAGAAGACCTACTGATGGAAGATATGGTGAGAACCCAAATAGACTTGGAGCTTATTATCAGTTTCAGGCACTGATTAAACCAAGTCCAGATAATATTCAAGATTTATATTTACAATCTTTAGAATATTTAGGGTTGGATATTTCTAAACATGATATTAGATTTGTAGAAGATAACTGGGAATCACCGACTCTTGGAGCTTGGGGACTTGGTTGGGAAGTATGGCTTGATGGTATGGAAGTAACACAGTTTACTTATTTTCAACAAGTAGGTGGACTTCCTTGTGATCCAGTTGCTGTTGAGATTACATATGGTACTGAAAGACTTGCAATGTATCTGCAAGGTGTTGATTCTGTATTTGATATTGTTTGGAATGAAAATAAATATGGGAAAACGACATATGCTGATGTACACAAAGAGAGCGAATATCAATTTTCTACTTATAATTTTGAAGTAGCAGATGTTGATATGTTATTTAGGCATTTTGACGATGCTTTTAAAGAGTGTAAAGTATGTTTAGAAAAAGGTTTACCACTTCCTGCTTATGATCAGTGTATGATGGCTTCACATGCTTTTAATACACTTGATGCGAGAAAAGCTATTTCGGTAACTGAAAGACAAAACTATATCTTAAAAGTTAGAGAGTTAGCTCAAGGTTGTGCCGTTCTATATAAAGAACAAGAGCCTGAAAGATTAAAAAGAATAGGTAGAGCTTAAACTTATGAAACTAAAAGAAATCTATCAATTTTTAGATGAGTTATCTCCTTTTGAGTTACAAGAAAAATGGGATAATTCAGGACTAATTGTTGGTAGTTTTGATGATGAAATAAAAGAAGTTTATATTTCTATTGATTTAGATGAAGAGATTTTAGAAACGATTGAAGAAAACTCTTTAATTATTACTCATCATCCTTTAATTTTTTCTCCTTTAAAAAGAGTTAATTTTGATTCTTATAGTACTAAACTGTTAAGAATTTTAATTCAAAAGAATATTTCACTTATTTCAATGCATACAAATATAGATAAAACACATTTAAATAGATTTGTAGCTCATGACATATTAGAATTAGATGTTATAGATAGTGAAGAATATATTTGTTATGCAACTGTAAATGATAGTTTTTCAAACTTTGCAAATAAAATATCATCTAAATTAGGACTTGAATATTTAAAGTATGTAAAGTGTGATGAGAATGTTAAAAAAGTTGCACTTGTAACAGGTGCTGGTATGTCTATGATTGATGAAATTGATGCTGATTGTTTCATAACAGGTGATATAAAATATCATGATGCGATGGAAGCAAAGGCAAGAGGTATTTCATTAATTGACATAAGACACTATGAAAGTGAAAAGCACTTTAGCCCCTTACTAAAGGGATTGGTTGATGGATATTTGAAAAAAAATAAATTAAAAGCTATAATAAGAGCTTCAAAAAATCCATTTAAGTTTTGTACCCAAGGAGAAACGGTTGAATAAATATTTACAAGATTTAGTAAAGTTGTCAAAATTTGATAGCTCTATTAGTATGTTTGAACCAAAAATAGAGACTGAGAAATCAAAGTTATCAACATTTGTTGAAATTGCAGAGAGTATCAAAAACTCTATTAATGAAACATATGCACAAATTGACGATGTAAAATCAAAAAGAACAAAAAATAATATCCATTTAGCTGAGTTAAAAACTAAATTAGAAGATATTTCAAAAAAGAACAATGAAGTTC
>CAJXPH010000112.1 GCA_913057765.1 uncultured Campylobacteraceae bacterium | reverse complement strand
TATTGATACTAAACAAATTAACCAAATTATAGATAAATTACAAAACTTTCAAAATATATTTTCTAAAATTGATATTCCAAGTGATTTAAAAGTTTTTCAACAAAATATACTTAATCAAACTACAAATATAAACAACTTTCAAAATAATTTTTCATCAAACATAAATAATCTGATTTTAAATTTAAAAGAAAGTATATTAAACTCAGCTACTAGTCCCACTAATAATCTACAACAAACTATTATAAAAACTGTAGAAAAATTAGAAACTATAGTTAATAATTTCATCCAAAATCCATCTTTAATAAATGAAAAAGGGATTCCTCCAAACCCAATACAAAATGATATGAAAGCTATGTTATTACAAATGCAAGAAGAACTCATGGGAAAAACTGATATAAAATCCATGGATACACTCAAACAAATTGATAAGATGTTAATGCAAGTTGAATATTATCAACTATTATCATTTTCTTCGAATAGTAATAGTGTTTATATCCCTTTTATTTGGGATATGCTCGATGATGGTTCTATTTCTATGAAAAAGTTAAATGAAGATAAATTTTATTGTGAAATAAATTTATCACTAAAAGAGTTTGGGCAAACTCAACTTTTATTATCTTTATATGATAAGAATAAATTAGATTTAACAATTTATGCGTCAAAAGATAGTTTTAAACAATCAATTAGAGAAAATTCTTCAAAACTAAAACAAGCTTTAAACTCAGTTGATTTAATTCCAGTAAATATTAAAATAATTGATTTAAAAAAAGAAGAAGAAATTAAAGAAGTAAAACAAGCAGATATATATAATCAAAATATTAATCTTGGTTTTGGAATAGACATTAAGGCTTAAAGATGAGAGAAAGAGATATTAAAAAAGCTGTTGCATTAAATTATGATATTGAGGTTGATAAAGCTCCTAAAGTTGTTGCAAAAGGAAAAGGGGAACTTGCAAACAATATAATTAAAATTGCACGAGATAACGACGTTCCTATAAAAAAAGATGAAGATTTAATAGAACTATTATCTGCAATTGACATTGATAAAGAGATACCAGATAGCATGTATAAAGCTGTTTCAGAGATATTCTCTTTCATTTATGATTTAACTACTCTAGAACGAAAAAAGCGTGAACTTGAAACAAAAGATTTTTGATAGTAGTGTAAGTATTATTATAATATAATCCAAAAAAAAATAAAGAACTAGCATTTAATGAAAATCAATAATCTAAGTAATCCATTTTTTATATTTTTACTATTTTTAACTACAATTATTGTAAATACCATTTCGTCTATATTCTTTTTCCCAATATTACTTTTAGGGATCCTATTTATGGGCTTTTTTGTATGTTTAAAAAATAGATACTATTACTCATTATTCTTTATTATAAGTGCCTTTTTATTTGTTGAGTTAAATAATGGATTTAAAGCATTTTCTATAACTTTATTAGCTTCATTTCTTTATATTTTTATTGCACCTTATATAAAAAGAGTTTTATCATTTAATTCTCTAAATTCATACATTTATATTACAATATTCTATATTGGAGTTTATTTTTTATGGATACTTAATAATGATTATTCAAGCCAATTAACAGTAACTTTACTAATGAATCTTATAATAGATTTTATAATTTTTGGAGTATTCATTTGAAAAGATTAAATTTTATACTAGTTTTTATATTTATCATTTTATTAACTCTTCTTTCAAGAGTATACTTTCTAAGTATTAAATCTAATACATATTATGAAGAACTATCAAAAAGAAATTATATTAAAAGAGTATATAAAGTACCTAATCGTGGGATAATAAAAGATAGAAAAGGTGAAGCCTTAGCTATGAATAAGTTAGGTTTTTCTATTAATATCAAACCTCACTTAAGATCATATAAAAACAAACATATTTTGGATGAACTAGTAATACTTGTTAATAAACACTTCCCTCATATAAAAAAAGAAGATTTATATAAAAGGTATAAAAAATTAGATTCATCATACAAACATGACTTTGTAAAAATTGTTGAATACATACCATATGATGATTTCTTTGATAAATATACATTATTTAACTCATTAGATACTATTAAAATTGAATCAGAAGTAAAAAGAGTTTATCCTCATGGTAAAAATGCTTCTCATATAATTGGTTATGTAGGAAAATCTTCTAAACAAGATATAGAAAACAATGATTTCTCAAAACATAGTGGAATAATTGGTAAAAATGGTTTAGAAAAATTTTATAACAATAAACTTCAAGGTGAACTTTCATACAAAGATATAAAAGTAAATGCATTAAATAAAGAAATTGAACTTTTAAAAGAATATGAACCTATTGTAAATAATAGTATTGATATCTCATTAGATATCAAACTTCAAAAATACATACAAGAAATCTTTAAAGGTAAAAGTGGTGCTGTAATTGTTATGGATGCAAGAAATGGTGAACTTTTGGCTGCTGGTTCTTATCCTGAATTCGATAATAATATCTTTGTTGATGGAATTTCAGTAAAAGACTGGAATACTATGAAAAATGATTTTAATCATCCCTTTACAAATAAATTAGTAAATGGTCTTTATCCACCAGGTTCTGTAATAAAAATGGGAATTGCACTCTCTTTTTTAGAAAATGATGTAAAAACAAATTTTAAAGTTTATGACAGTGGCTCTATTAAATTAGGGAAAAGAAAATTTAGATGTTGGAAAAGAGGAGGACATGGTGAAGTTGGTTTTAGGAAAGCTATTAGAGAGAGCTGTGATGATTTTTTCTATAAAGGAAGTCTAAAAGTTGGTATCAACAAAATTTCAAAAACACTTGCTAAATATGGAATTGGAGCAAAAACTGGAATCGATCAAACAAATGAATACTTTGGAACAAATCCAAATAAAGCATGGAAGCAAAAGAAATATAAACAACCATGGTATATAGGTGAAACAGTAATTACTTCTATAGGTCAAGGACAGATGTTAGTAACTCCAATGCAAATTGCAAGATATACAGCTTTCTTAGCAACAGGAAAACTTCCTAAACCACACTTTGCAAAAGACAACTATGAAGACCCTTTAGAAATTCAATATAATAAAAAACATATGAATATCATGAGACAAGGTATGTTCGATGTTGCTAACCATAAAAAAGGTACTGCCAAAAATTATATAAATTCAAATGTTACAATTGCAGCAAAAACAGGAACAGCTCAAGTTGTATCAATTTCACAATCTGAAAAAGTAAGAATGAAAGAAAGTGAATTAGAATATTATCATAGATCTCATGCATGGCTAACAACTTATGGTCCATATAAAAATCCCAAATATGTTGTTACTGTGATACAAGAACACGGTGGACATGGAGGACATGCTGTAGGTGAAATTGTAAGTAAAATCTACGATAAACTTGAAGAACTTGAATATATAAAAAAGAAGAAATAACTGGAAAATACAATTTCTTTAGATTTAATAGTATTTTAGATATTATAACTGCTAATTTATTTGAGGATCATGCTTGAAACTACTTATTAGTTTATTAATTTTTTCTATCTCTTTATTTGCACAAGAAGAAGCTTCTGCACCTATAATTAACTTATCAGTATCAGCACTTGAAGAACCTGCACAATTTGTAAAAACAATTAATATCGCTTTAATCTTAGCATTACTTGTACTTGCCCCTACTTTACTTTTAATGGTAACAAGTTTTACAAGACTAATGATTGTGTTTTCTCTTCTTAGACAAGCCTTAGGATTACAACAAACACCTCCAAATCAAATCGTTATTTCACTTTCACTTATATTAACAATTTTTATTATGGAACCATATGCAGTAAAATCATGGGAAACTGGTGTTAAACCATACATGGAAGAAACAATTGGTTATGAATTAGCTTTTGAACGAGGGGTAAAGCCTTTTAAAGAATTTATGATAAAAAATACTAGGGAAAAAGATTTAGCCCTATTCTATAGAATTAAAAAAGAAGAAAATCCAAAAAATATTGATGATGTTCCTTTAACTTTATTAATGCCAGCATTCATTGTAAGTGAATTAAAAACAGCTTTTGAAATAGGATTTTTAATATTCTTACCTTTCCTAGTTATTGATATTATTGTAGCTTCCATACTTATGTCCTTAGGAATGATGATGCTACCACCTGTTATGATATCCTTACCTATAAAAATTATATTCTTTATTGTAATTGATGGATGGGCTCTAATTATAGGAAATCTGGCCCAGTCCTTTAAGTGACGTAATAGATCATGTCTTTAAAAATATAATTTTTTTTATTTTTTATTTTTCTCAAGAAACTCAAGTAAAGATTCAAGTACAATTTTGGGCTGTTCTTCAGGAACAAAATGACCACAATCAGGAATACCAAAACCAGAAACATTTGAAGCAAACTTTTGCCAACCTTCAAGAACATTCCATATATTTCCAACAACTGCATTTGCTCCCCATAAAACTAAAAGAGGAGTATCTATAGTTTTATTTCTATCTATCTCATCATGTTCTAAATCAATAGTATTGGAAGCTCTATAATCTTCAGAAATTGCATGAACACATGCAGGATTTGAATAATGTCTAATATACTCTTTCAATACATCTTCTGGGAACATTTCTTTGACTGCATCACCGGTCGCTTTATTTAATAGATTTCTTCTAATAAAATAATCTGGGTCTGAACCTAGAAAAGTCTCAGGAAATGGTTTTGGTTGAATATAAAAAAACCAATGCCAATATTTTGTAGCAAACTCTCTATTTGTTTGTTCGTACATATCATAGGTAGGAAGAATATCCATCATACAACAAGTTTTTACTTTTTCTTTATGATCAAGTATTAATCTATGTGCAACTCTTGAACCTCTATCATGTGAAACTATATGAAATTTATCAAAGCTTAGTTTTTGCATAAGAGTAACTTGATCTTGAGCCATAACTCTTTTTGAATAATTAGAATGATCTTCTAATCCTTCAGGTTTAGAACTATCTCCATATCCTCTGAGATCTGTAAGTACAACAGTATAATTTTGAGCTAATTGGGAAGCGATACCTCTCCAAATAAGATAACTTTCTGGATGTCCATGAAGAAGTAATATAACTTCATTGCCCTTTCCTCCTACAAAAGTATTAATTTCAATATCATCTTCGACTTTTATCATCTTTTGTTCAAAATCTGGAAAATACTTTTTTGCAATCATTTATTAGCCTTTAATTGCTTTTTTACAAGCTCTTTAATCCCGCCATGTTCCAATATATTTAATACATAGTCAGACATTGGTTCTACTTCTGCTATTTGCATATTATCTTTAGAAACAGTACCTTTTTCTAAATCAACTTGAACATTTTCACTATCTTTAACTAATTTAGAAATATTAGGACAAATAACTACTGCCAAACCAAGATTAATAGCATTTCTATAAAATATTCTACCAAAAGATTCAGCAACTATTACAGATACTCCCACCGCTTTTAATGTAATTGCTGCATGTTCTCTACTTGAACCACATCCAAAATTAGTACCAGCAACTAAAATATCTCCATTATTTATATTTTTAGTAAAATTTTCATCAGCGCCAAACATTGCATATTTAGCAACGTCTTCAATTTTTGTATACTCTACAAACCTACCTGGATAAATTTGGTCAGTATCTATATTATTCCCAAAAAGAAATACTTTTCCATTTAATATTTTTTTCATTTTTTATCCTTAGTTTGTATATAAAGAAGGGTCAACAATTTTACCTTCTAAAGCTGCTGCTGCAACAGCTGCAGGCGAACCTAAAAATATTTGTGCAGTAGTATGTCCCATTCGTCCAGGAAAGTTTCTATTTGTAGTTGTAATACATCTCTCCCCTGATGCTAACATACCTTCATGTGTGCCTAAACAAGCCGCACAACCAGGAGTTACAAAGGTTGCACCTGCAGTAACTAAAGTTTGGACATCTCCATTATTCATAGCCTCTAAGAACACCCCTTTAGAAGCGGGAACTATTACAAATCTTGTTCTTGGAGCTACTTTTTTATCTTTTAAAATAGCTGCTGCAATTGCAATATCATCAGCACGACCTCCAGTACAAGACCCTAAATAGGCTTGATCTATTTCTTGACCAATAAATTTATCTACATCAAAAACATTATCTACACTAAATGGAGCTGAAACTTGTGGTTTTAAGTTTGATATATCAAATGTAACTTCTTCTTCATATTTAAAATCATCATCTGTATAATATATCTCATAATCTTTAGTTACTTTTTTTTCTAAAAACTCCATTGTAATTTCATCAGGTTGAATATAAGAAGTTTTTGCACCCATTTCTGTACTCATATTACACATCGCCATTCGCTCAGAAATGCTTAAATGCTTTAATGCACTTCCTGAAAACTCAACTGCTTTATATACTGCGAAGTCAGCTCCAAGTTCACCTATTGCATGAAGAATCATATCTTTTGCATAAACTCCTTTTGATGGAACACCATCAAAATTAATTTTTACTATTTCAGGAACTCTAAACCATAGTTTTCCAGTTGCAAGAATAATTGCACAATCTGTTGCTCCTACTCCTGTTCCAAATGCGCCAAATGCGCCGTGAGTTGTAGTATGTGAATCAGTTATTACAACAATTTCTCCAGGATATGCTAATCCTTTATCAGCTAATACTTGATGACATACACCCTGGTCTATATCCATAAGTAGTTCAATACCTTGATCCCAACAAAATTCTCTAAATTCTTTTTGATTTTGTGCTTGTTGTATAGTCGAAGCAGGAGCATAGTGATCTAAAAACATAATTACTTTTGAAGGATCATAAACTTTTTCTGCTCCCATTTCAAAAAATGATTTAATTGTTTGTAAATACAGATCATTTATTCCAGCCATGTCTACTTCACAATTTATAATCTCATTCGTACTTACAAAACTTCTTCCAGCTTTTTTAGCAAGTAGTTTCTCTATTGCATGCATATTTGCTCCTCTTAACTTTTTTGTTAAAGATTTTTTGAATTATAATCCTATTTAGTGTATTATGTCAAATAATACATACTAATATAAAGCATAATGGATAGTAATATGGATTCAACACTTTTAAAAGTTTTTGTTGCAGTTGCAAATCAAAAAAGTATCTCTTTAGGAGCCAATGCTTTAGGCTTTACTCAATCAAATGTAACTCTTAGAATTAAGCAATTAGAAAAAGTTTTAGGATACCTTTTATTTCATAGAATTCCCAAAGGAGTTATTCTTACTAAAGAAGGGAGTAAACTCTATCCTTATGCTTTAGATATTGTAAAAAAAGTCGAAGAAGCACAACTCCAAATGAGAAACATCTCTCACCAAGATATACTTAAAATTGGGACATCACAAGCAAATGCAGCTATAAGACTTCTTCCTTTTATGGAAAAGTTAAATAAGAAATTTCCTAATATGGAATTAGAACTTTTTACAAATGGAACACCTAATGTTCTAAACTCTTTATTAGATTATAAAATAGATATTGCTTTTGTAACAGGTGATCCAAAACATAAAGATATATTAGTTTTAAATAAATTTGATGATGATTTATATATGGTTGAATCAAAAATAAAAAAAAGTAAAAATTGTTTAATAGGATATAGACCTAATAGTACCCACTATAAATACCTAGAAAATTATATGAAAGAAGAAAAGAATATAGATTTTGAAACAATTATTATTGAAAACTATGAAGTAATGTTAGGTTGTGTTAAATCAGGAATGGGCAAAGCATTTTTATCAAAAGTAATTATTGATAAATATGGATATGCTGAAGATTTAAAGCTACATAAATTTCAAAAAATAAATTGCGACTTAGAAACACACCTAATTTGTAGAAAAGATTATATTCCAATGATAAGTAATTACTTAAAAAAAATGAAACTAAACTAGTTTAATTTCATCCTCTTTTGTAGTAATCATACATAAAAACTCATACTCACTGTTATAACATGCGGAATAATAATGTGCAACTCCCGCTGGAATATATAAAAAATCACCCTGCTTTGCATGATACTCTTCATCACCAATGACAACTTTAGCTTCGCCTTTTAAAACATATTGTTGATGTTGTATTTCATTTGTGTGATTTGGCATTGAACCATCTTTTTCTAAACAAACTTTTCTTACTATAAAATCTTTATCATCACTCGGCGTTAAGACTGCAATATTTGCATTTACAGTTTTTGGGATTTCATTTGTTTCAAAATCTCCTGAATTTTTACAATACATACTTATCCTTTAAAAAAATTGCATAATTATAGCTTTTTTTAATAGAATACAAAATATTAAAATAAAAAGAGACATTATGGAAACTTTTCAAAACGAGATAATCAGCTTTACTGTTATTGCTATTGTAGTGATATTTCTTGCATACCTTTCTAAAAAAACAGAAGATAAATTTAAGTAATAATTCTTTTTATACTAATTTTTAATATTTTTTTGTATAATCCCACTATAAACACCATAGGATGAATTATGCATAAGTTTTTATTATATTTATTATTAGTTTCAAATACATTATTTTCACAAACAATAAATTCTGTCTCTTATACACATCTCCGAGCCCACGAGACCAGAGAGGATCTCG
>CAJXPH010000111.1 GCA_913057765.1 uncultured Campylobacteraceae bacterium | reverse complement strand
ACTATCCTCTTCGTCGGCAGCGTCAGATGTGTATAAGAGACAGAATTATTACAATATGATTACAAAATAGGGATAAAAGGAAATGAATGGAAATACAAACTATAAAAAAAATGGAGAAAGAAGCAATCAAAAGTAGTGGTGTTGATTTTATCAGACTAGGCTTTGCTTTATTTTTTATGGTTGCTGTTTTAACTTACAGTTTTTTAAGTACAGGTGGAGTACCAAACAATATGTTCTTAGGAATTGCTGCACTTTTTGGTGCCTATATGGCAATGAATATTGGAGCAAATGATGTTGCAAATAATGTAGGGCCAGCTGTTGGTTCAAAAGCGCTTACTATGGGCGGAGCAATTGTAATTGCCGCAGTTTTTGAAGCAGCAGGTGCCTTAATTGCCGGTGGAGATGTTGTTAAAACAATCAAAAAAGGGATTATTGATATTTCTGCATTTGGAGGAAATACAGATTCTTTCATTTGGGCTATGATGGCGGCACTTTTAGCTGCAGCTTTATGGTTAAACTTTGCAACTATGGCTAAAGCTCCTGTATCAACTACACACTCAATTGTTGGTGGTGTTATGGGTGCGGGTATTGCAGCAGCTGGTTTTTCTATTGTGGCATGGGGAACAATGGCTAAAATTGCAGCTTCATGGATTATTTCACCTGTATTAGGGGGAATAATTGCAGCAGGATTTCTTTTTGCTATTAAAAAATCAATGGTATATAAAGAAAATAAAATTGAGGCAGCACAAAAATGGGTACCTATTTTTGTAAGTATAATGTCTTGGGCATTTGTTACATACTTAACACTTAAAGGACTTAAAAAAGTTTGGCCAGATATTGTTGATATATTTGTATTCTTACCAGATGCTAAAAAACCTTCATTTTTAGTTGCTGCAATATTTGGGCTTATCATTGCCGGGATTGTTTATATGATTGTTAAAGCTGCCGTTGCTAAAAAAGCAAGTAGTGTTGAAAATACTAGAGATGGAATCAATTCAATGTTCACAGTACCTCTTATTTTTGCTGCTGCCCTATTATCTTTTGCACATGGGGCAAATGATGTTGCAAATGCAATTGGACCATTAGCAGCTATTAATGATGCCGTTATGACAGGTGGTATTTCAGCAAAAGCAGGTATTCCATTATGGGTTATGGCAGTAGGTGCTTTAGGTATTGCTATTGGTCTTGCTTTATATGGGCCAAAATTAATTAAAACTGTTGGTTCTGAAATTACAGAATTAGACCAAATGAGAGCATTTTCTGTTGCAATGGCAGCATCAATTACTGTAATTATTGCATCACAACTAGGTCTTCCAGTTTCTTCAACTCATATTGCTGTTGGAGGTATCTTTGGAGTTGGTTTCCTAAGAGAATATTTAGATACTACTGATAAAAAGGATATTATTGCAATAGAACAAGAACACGTTGATGATGAGAAAAAAGTTTTAAAAGCATTTGAAGCAGAACTTAAAACTTTAGAGAAAAAAGAAAATAAGAAAAAAGAAAATTACGAAAGAATCGTAGACTTATATAAAATGATAGATGAAGAGGAAGAAAAAATTAAAGAAGCTAAAAAGAATTTAAGAACTGCCCAAAAAGTACATTATGTAAAAAGAGATGCTATAAAGAAAATCGTTGCTGCTTGGGTTATAACAGTTCCTGCAGCTGCATTATTATCAGCCGTACTATATTTTATGATTAGAGGTATAGTTCTATAATGTTAAGAAGAATTTTATTACCGTCTATATTGATTATACTTGCATATGGATTCTGGATTAGCCCAGATTTCAAAGAAATAGCAGCAGGTGTTTCTATCTTCTTATTTGGAATGTTATCTTTAGAAGAAGGATTTAAAGCTTTTTCAGGAGGTGGATTGGAAAAAGTTTTAAGAAAATCAACAGATAAACTTTATAAAAGTATAGGGTTTGGAGTTCTAGCCACTACAATAATGCAATCAAGTTCTTTAGTATCTGTGCTTACTATTTCTTTTTTAGGGGCAGGATTGATTGGTCTTGCTCAAGGTATAGGAATAGTTTTTGGGGCAAATATTGGAACAACAACAGGAGCGTGGCTTGTTGCAGGATTTGGATTAAAAGTTAAAATATCTGCATATGCAATGCCTATGCTTGTATTTGGTGTTATTCTAATATTCCAAAAATCCAAAACATTAAAAGGTTTTGGATATATTTTAGCAGGTCTTGGTTTCCTATTTTTAGGAATTCATTATATGAAAGATGGATTTGAAGCTTTTAAAAGTACTATTGATTTAACTGCATTTGCTGTTACTGGATTAAAAGGTTTATTTATCTTTACTGGTATTGGAATCTTTGCAACAGTTGTTATGCAATCTTCTCATGCAACACTAGTATTAATTATTACAGCACTCTCCGTTGGTCAGATATCATATGAAAATGCACTTGCATTAGCAATTGGTGCAAATGTAGGTACGACAATTACCGCAATTATTGGTTCTATGAGTTCAAATATAGAAGGGAAAAGGCTTGCAGGAGCTCACTTAATATTCAACTTAGTTACTGGACTTATAGCTATTGTATTTATACATCAAATTATGTATTCTGTTGATTTTATTAGTAATATTGTTGGTATTTCTAACAATGACTACACTTTAAAACTAGCAGTATTCCACACAATATTTAACACAATAGGTGTACTTGTGATGATACCATTTATAGGGAAACTAGTAATATTCTTAGAATCTACATTTAAAGCATCTGAAAAAACTTATATAGGTATTGATAATGCAAAGTATTTAAATGAATCTGTATTAGAACTTCCATCAACTGCAATGGCAGCAATTAGGAGAGAAACATTTCATTTATATGAAAATGCATTTGAAATAATATCACATGGTCTAAATATTAAAAGAAGTAATATCTTATCTGATCTGACAAGTGAGCAAGTTATTAAAGAAGGATATAGTGACACAAAAGTAGATATAGATGATTTTTACAACCGAAAAATCAAAGGTATTTATGGCGAAATTATAGACTTTTCTACAAGAGCCCAATCGCACATGGGTTCTGAAGATATAAATCAGTTATACAAATTAAAACTTGCAAATAAAGATATCGTTGAAGCAATAAAAGATACAAAACATCTTCAAAAGAATTTAGTTTTATATTCAAAAGATCCAAATCAACATATACAAGAACAATATAAAAATATAAGAAAAGATTTAGTGGAATTATTAAGAAGTATAAATACAATTTCCATAACAAAAGAAGAAGAAAAAGTTTTAATGTTACTTTCAAAGGCAAAACTGCATGCACAAAAATATGACTTTATTGCAAATGGTACTCTTGATAATCTAATTAGAAATGGTTTGATTACAAATGAAATGGCAACTTCTTTAATGAATGATAGCTCGTATGCTTTTGATATAAGTAGAAAATTAGTATCAATGGCAGAAATTCTATATAATTATGAAAACGATGACTTATTAATGGATGATGAAGAGATACAAACAATGTTAAACCAAAAGGACAACTAATGGGTATAAAAAAGTTTATTACTACAGTTACCGAATCTTTAGGCTTAGACCTTATGGAAAGTACTAAAAAGAAGAAAGCTTTAAAAATATTAATTAAAAAGCTAGGAAGCAAAAAAAGTGAACTAAGGAAATCTCTTAAAAAGAACGTAGAAAAGAAACAAAAAAAAGAGATGGAAGAAGAGTATGAAATAGTATGTATCCAATTAAAAAAGGGTATTAAAATCCTTCAAAAGTTAAATGCAGAAAAATAAAATAAATATTAAAAAGGGCAAAAATGGAAAACAATGATCAAACAATATTTGAAATAGATGGTGAACATATCTCTATAGAAGAATTAATAAATACATTCAAAAAACAAAAAGATGAAAAAAAGACAAGCTCTAAAGCAAAGAAAAGAAGAGATGATGAAAAGAAACTAAAACCTTACCAAGCAGAATTAATAAAACTTCAAAAACATTTAGAAGAAACAGATCAAAAAATGATAATACTTTTTGAAGGGAGAGATGCAGCTGGTAAAGGTGGAACAATTAGAAGAGTTACAAGATATATGGATGAAAAACATTATAGAGTTGTAGCACTTGGAAAACCTACTGAAGAACAAAGGACTCAGTGGTTTTATCAAAAGTACATTCAACATTTTCCTAGAGCTGGAGAAATAGTATTATTTGACAGATCTTGGTACAACAGAGCTATGGTTGAATCAGTATTTAACTTTTGTTCAAAGAAAGAGTATGCAGATTTTATGAAAGGTGTTTCTGGGTTTGAAAAAGATTTAACAAGACAAGGAATGATTTTTATAAAGCTTTATTATAGTGTAACAAAAGATGAACAAGCAAATCGATTTGCTAGAAGACAAAATGATCCTCTTAGACAATGGAAATTAAGTGAAATTGATATGCAAGCTCAAGAGAGATGGGATGATTTTACAAATTCAAAATATAACATGTTAAAATTAACAAACTCACATAATGCTCCATGGACTGTTATCCGTTCAAATGACAAACAGAAAGCTAGAATGGAATCATTAAAAGTTATTTTAAACTCTGTAAACTACACAAATAGGGATGAATCACTTGAGTATACACTTGATTCAAACATTGTAATTTCTGGTGCAAGAGAAATAGAAATAATGGATGCACAACGTACAAGTTGTGGAAAATTCACAAACTAAGGAAACAGATGGAAGAAGTAAACGCTAAAGTAGAGAATAAAGTAAACAGTAAACCAAAAAGTAAAGTAGAACAAAAAAAAGTAACAAACAGAGCAGGTAAAACTCAAGTTTGGATAAAAAATGAAACATTAGCTTATGAGAAAGAACTAGCAATGTTACAAGTAGAATTATTGAAATTTCAAAACCATGTAAAAGATTCAGGGTTAAAAGTATTAATGATTTTTGAAGGAAGAGATGCAGCTGGAAAAGGTGGTACAATTAAAAGAATCACTGAACATCTAAATCCTAGGGGTGCAAGAATTGTAGCTTTAGAAAAACCAAGTGATAAAGAAACATCTCAATGGTATTTTCAAAGATATGCTAAACATTTACCATCTGCAGGAGAAATAGTACTATTTGATAGATCTTGGTATAACCGTTCTATGGTTGAGCCTGTTATGGGATTTTGTACTGAAAGACAACATCACAAGTTTTTAAAAGATGCTCCAGATTTTGAACAAATGATTGTAGATGAAGGTATCCAAATATTTAAATTTTATTTCTCTGTTTCAAAAGAAGAGCAAAGTAGAAGATTTAAAGAAAGAGAAACAGATCCTTTAAAACAATATAAATTATCACCAGTGGATAAAGAATCTCAAAGATTATGGGATGAATATACACTTGCAAAATTTATGATGTTAAGTGCAACACATACTGAAGCTGCACCTTGGACTATTGTAAAAAGTGATAACAAAAAGAAAGCTAGAATAAACTGTATAAAACATATTATTAAGTTTGTAGATTATCCTAATAAAATCTCTAGTAAAAAAATCAAAAGAGATAGAGAAATTATAGTTTATGGTAGAGATGAAGCCATAGACATGGAAAGTAGATTTAAATTTTCGCTAAAATAGTCAAGTTTTAAACTTGACTGTTTTTTAGTCATATTATTTATTTGAATTTTTCCATGACTTCTTAGATACTAATTTCATAACGTTATATTCTTTGCTCTTTCTAAAATCTCGGAAAGTACAAATAACATCTTTATTTTCTTTTATATAAAGCTCTTGGAAACATTTAGGATCAGATAAACTTGATACTTTTATAACAGCCATATACTCACCTAAATAGAATCTATAATGATTCACTTTTTCATATTTTGTTCTATCAGGATCTAAGAATCCTCTTACATTCATATTATCAAACTTAATAATTGCAAGAGAAAACTCATCACTATCTTCTTCCAAGTTATTTAGCATTATTTTTTTTATTCTTTCTTCATATTTCCCTAATTTAACTCTTGTAAACATCCGTTCCTTCGAAACAGAGGCTCTCCATAACATTGAAAGGAAAAATAGTTTTAATTTTTTATAATCACATTTACCAAAATTATATGCTATATTTTTATTCTCAAAAATAATAAAGTTTTCATCTAAAAGTTTTTGGTTAAAAAATTCATTTGCATAATTATCCCAAGATGTAAATATTCTTTCACATTCTTCACATACAAGTTCACTATCATAGACGCCTATCCTCATCTTACTTCGATACATACCTACCTTATCCGTAACTATTAAAGGTATCTCTTTATCTTCCATTAAAGGCTTATAAAAAGATTTAGGAATAATATGAGCCTTTATTAACTTCTTATTTTTTAGACATAATTTACATTTCATTTTATTCCCTAAATAGTAAATTTTGTTAAAGTTCAAGGCCAGAGGAGAAATTGAAGTGGGAGCATACTGCAGTATGTGACTATTTCAATTTCGACGATAACGCCGAAATTTAGCAAAAGTTGCTATTTAGTAAGTGATTTTCCTACTACAAATCCTGAAGCCCAGGCGTATTGTAGGTTGTACCCACCTCTGTGCCCTACTACATCTAAAACCTCTCCAGCTAGATACAATCCTTTGCATTTTTTACTTTGATAAGTCTTAGAGTCTACCTCATCTGTTCTAACTCCACCACCACTAGCTTCTGCATGTTTGAAACCTTGGGTATCTGTAATTTTAAATCGCCAGTTAATCAAAGTATTTACTAAACCTCTTATTTGTTTTGCATTTATATTTTTTGCATAACTCTCTTTATCTATATGACATACATCTAATAAAATTGGCGCTAGTTTATTTGATACTATTCCAGTTAGAAGTAATACTGTTTTTTCATCAGGTAAGTTTTTGAAAAGATTCTCACACATTGATAGAAGTTCGTTTCTATTTATTTTTGGAAAAAGGTTTATTGCTATTTGAACATCTTGATATAAAGACAATGGATATACTGCATATTGTGAGATATCTAAGATTGCGAATCCTGATACTCCATATTTAGTGAATAATACATCACCTTGGATTGCATTTTCTTTTTGTCCATCTATATATAAAGTAACCTCAGCTTCTTTTTTCACACCTTGCATTTTATTGTTATAGGCAAAGTCTGTATGAAGACCTACAAGTGACGGATATGTTGGATTCAACGAATGTCCAAATTTCTCAGCTATATTCATACCATCTTCTGTAGCATTTAGTTGAGGGGCTGCTTTTAATCCTGAACTTATTAGTACTTTGTCATAGTCTTTAAATTCTTTATCACTACTCTTTACTACAAATTTATCTTCTACTTTTATTATATCTTCTACTCTTGTTTCAAGTATTAAATTTATTCCTAGACTTTTTATAGAACCTTCTAAAAGAGTTACAACTGATTTTGCTTCATTTGATAAAGGATATACTTTACATGTCTCTTTGATATCTAATAACAATCCTATACTTTTACAAAACTTTTCAAAAGCTTTAAAATCAAATTGTTGTAAAGCGTAACTTACAAAACTTGGATTTTCTCCTATAAAGTTCTCTTTAGTAACTGTTGTATTTGAGATATTACATCTTCCATTTCCTGAAGCTAATATTTTTTTTCCGATACCACTATTTATATCAAAGATGTCTATATGTAGATTTTTATTTAATCTCTTTGCAGTGATACCAGCCATAAGTCCAGCAGCACCTGCTCCAATAATTGCTATTTTCAAGTTAGTCCTTCAATAATCTTCTGGAATTATATTCTTATATCAATTAAAGCTTCTTATTGAAGGGCTTAGCTTATATTTAGTAGTTGTCTTTTTGCCAGTCTTGCAAGCCATCTTCTTTATTTTTATATCTTTTCATCAAAGAAATTCTATAAGCAGAGGCAAGGCTTTTTGATTCTAGTATCTCTTTTATATTCTCTTGATTTTCTTTAGCATTAAAGGCACATTTATTTATAAACTCTATAGTTAGTTTTGGATATTTTCTTTGCTCTAAAATTAAAGAATCATCTTTTTTTATTAAACCACTTTGTATTACCCTAAAATAAAAACCTGTTTTAAATTCATTTACAACTAAAGAAGTTAAAGACTTAATACCAACAATAGAAGAGATTTTCCAACAAGGTTGTCTAGGTTGAGAAACCTCAAATAATACCTCCCCACATCTAAAAACATCTCCCAAACAAATATCTGTATCATCAAAATCTTCAATACTAAGATTCTCACCAAAAGAACAAATATCTAAATCAAAATCATATTTCTGTTTAAAAAACTCATATGACTTTAAAGGATAAACACAAACTGCTTTGTCTACTCCACCATGATGACCTTTGTCACTTTGAGTATCGTCTTGAAAACCTAATTCATTTATATAATAGTTCTGTTTTTTTAAATCAACTTTTTTATATGAAGATTCATACTGTTTTTTTCCATCATCTATATCTTGCTTCTGTCCACAAAATATATCTTTTATTTTTATTACCATTTTTATTCCTATAAAACTTCTATACTTTCTTCTACACTAAAGCTAGCAGTTGATGAATATCAAAAAATCTTTCTAGAGGAACTATCTTTTATCTGTCTCTTATACACATCTGACGCTGCCGACGAAGAGGATAGTGTAGA
>CAJXPH010000110.1 GCA_913057765.1 uncultured Campylobacteraceae bacterium | reverse complement strand
CTACACTATCCTCTTCGTCGGCAGCGTCAGATGTGTATAAGAGACAGATTATAGGAAGAATTATCCATATAATTTGTCTAAAAATAATCCATAAAATTAGAATTAAAAGCAAAACTAAAGTTGAACCATAAATAAGTAGGTCATTTTTCACAAAACCTACAATATCATCAGCAATCATATTTACTCCACCTAAAAATAGAGAAGAGTTTTTATCTTGATATTTACTTAGAATATTTCTAACTGATTCTATATTTTCATGGTCTTTTATTCTTTGTATATCTCTATGATTTTTAAATTCGATTATTGTTTTTTGAAGCTCTTTATTCTCTTCTTTTGTAATAGTGTTTTCTCTTTTTTTTGAGAGTAAAGCATTTCTCTTTTCAAGTAATTGAATATATTTTTCATCGCTTTTTAAATTCAAAAGAAGTGCAGTAGTTGTAAAATCTAAACTTACTAAGTTGTTTTTATAAATTTCAGATTCTAGAAATTCTTTTTTAACTAGAGTTTTATCAATATCTTTATTACTTAATGTTTTTATATCATTAACGAGTTGTGTTAGCTCTTGTACGGGTGATTGTAGTAAAGGAACATTTAGTATTGATGTAATAGATTCAATTTTCTCAAGTTTTAATAAATCAGCACTTATATTTTTAATTTTATTTAATGAACTTTCAGATAATAAATCATCTTTTGGTTTATATGTTATTAATAAAAAATTTGGATTGTAGTATCTTTTACTTACCGTTCTTGTAAACTGTAAATCTTTATCATCATCAAGTAATAGCGTTTCTGCAGAGGCGTCTATTTCAAGTTTTGTAGAATTGTAGGCTAAAAAAGAGATACCCAATAAAAGAAGAAAGAGTACTTTTATTGGGTGTTTTAAAACATATAAGTCATAAAACTTTTTTATCATAAATCTTTATTTTTTTGTTTTTAAATTTACCATCAATTCTTGGAAAGTTTTATCTTTTAAAAATCCCTTGAATTGTGATTGATAAGTTTTTATAATACTAACACCGATTAAATCTATATCATAGATCAACCAAGTATCTACAGCATTTTTAACTTTATAAAACTTATAGTTAATATCATGTTTAGCATCTTTCCCTACTAACTGTGTTTTTAAAATTACTCTATTTCTTTTAGGTTCTTCAGTTCCTATTATTTTTACTAATTCATCAGTATATAAATCAAGTTTATCAACATAAGAAATTTTTAACATTTGTGTAAAAAGTTTAATAAATTCTATTCTTTCATCTTTTGAGATTTTTTTCCAAGTTTTACCTAAAGATAGTCTTGACATTAATGTGTAATCAAAAGCAGAGTTCATTAGTGAAATAATCTCATTTGCTTTTTCATCTTTTGATAGGTTTGAATCTTTTATGACTATTAAAACTTTATCAATTTTATTAGTCATTTCTGTTTTTATATTTACTTTTGTCATAGCAAAGCTAGACGTAGCAAATAATAAAATCAAAGGTAAAATTAGTTTCATTATCACATTTATTCCTTAATCATTTTTTCTCTATTTTGTGTATATATATCTTTTAAGAACGGATATAAATCATCAATCGCATCTTTTTTTAGGTTTTCGTACTTTCCTAAATTTAAAGATGTTTTATTTAATGTACTAAATATAGTAATTCCTAAAGTTTTTTCAGGTCGATCAGGAATTTTATAATCAATTGAACTAACATCTGTCAATGGGTTGATATAATTATCTCCAATTAAACCAAGGATATCTCTAAGGTTTGACGGTCCATATATTGGAAGTACAACATGAGCTCCTTGACCAAAACCATAATAACCTAATGTTTGACCGAAGTCTTCTTCTCTTTTTTCTAAATTAAAACTCTCTTTTGCCGGATCCATAAAACCCAGAATACCAATAGTAGAGTTTACAGTAAATCTTCCTAATTCTTCAGCTGCATAGTTAAATTTGAATTGTAATATATTATTTGCAAAACGTATAGGAAATGTAATATTATGTATAAAATTAGAAATACCAACTCTAGCATCTTGCGGTACTACCGTTGCATAACTTTTTGCGATAGGATTTAAAAGATTAATGTACATAAAATCATTAAATGAAGTCATTACTCTATTATATGGCTCAAAAGGATCCATATCATCTTTTTCATCTGCATATTCATCTGAAAAATCATCATTATCAGAGACTGAATCTACTTTAATCTCTTTAATTGCTTGTTCTTTTCCAAAAAGTTCATAAGTTTTTCTGTCTTTTTCATTAACATATTTAAATTCTAAGTTTTCAGAAACATTATAATGTGATGTAACTGTACATGCATTAAATGTAATAATGATAAATAGAAAAATAATTAGATTTTTCATTTTTTGCCTTAACTCTTGTTATTAGACTAATAGAATATCTAAAATATCTATAATAAAAGCTGAATAAAGCTAAAAGTTATTTAACAGCTTTACCAATTGTAACGGATCTACCTGAATACCATGTACTCTAAAGGAAAAATGAAGATGTGGACCAGTCACTCTTCCTGTACTCCCACTCAATCCAACTATATCACCTTTTTTTACATAATCTCCGCTATTATAATTCATTTTTGTTAGGTGAAAATAACAAGAATAAATCCCTTGTCCATGATTAATTACAATAGAGTTTCCTGCATAAAACCTATCTTCTGATATTGCAATTACCCCATCATTTATTGCTTTAATTGGTGTCCCTATTGGGGCCTTAAAATCTGTACCACTGTGATAAGATTTTAATGTTCCATTGTAAACTCTTTTTTTACCAAAAGAACTTGTAATATCAGAATTTATTGGATTAATTGACTTGTCTTTAATATAGTATGTATCTGTCGTTGTATTATAAATTTTCATAGCTGAAGCATATTCTTTTTTAGTTCGCTTTTTATTCTCTTTACTTAAACTTACCTTCCCCTTAGGAACGTTAATTGTCTCACTTTTGTATTTAGCATCAATAACTTTTATACTTATACCTTGAAATATTTTTTTGCCATTTTTCATATATGAAGTAATTATTTTATAGTTACCAAATTTTTTATAATATGAGATAGGGACTAATGCATAATATGTATCGATTTTATTAGGATACTTAAAGAATTTAATATTCTGTTTATCAAATGTTAGTTTAGGATTATTTATATCCTTTTCTTTTAATGTTACTAATACAGTATTAGCATTTTTTACTTCATTTGATGAAACTGACAATTGTGCTGAAAAAAGAACACTTATATATAGTGTTGTGAATATAATAATTTTTAAAAACATTTAATATTGTATCAAATTATTATATTAGTTAAGCATAAGAAATCTATTTATAAAATGAGTTTTATTAACTTAACATAAGAAGTTTGATATAATCGCAAAAAATTATGTAAATTATTGGAGTTATGTATGGGTAGAGCCTTTGAATATAGAAAAGCGTCAAAATTAAAAAGATGGGGAGCTATGTCTAAGCTTTTCCCTAAATTAGCAAAAGCAATTGAAATGGCTGCAAAAGCTGGAGTTCCTGATCCTGAAATGAATTCAGCACTTAGAACTGCAATTATAAATGCAAAATCTGAAAATATGCCAAAGTCAAATATTGAAGCGGCTATTAAAAGAGCTAGTGGAAAAGACTCTGCAAATTATGTTGATGTAAACTTTGAAGGTAAAGGTCCTCATGGTGTTTTAGTATTTGTTGAAACTGCTACGGATAATAATACAAGAACAGTTGCAAATGTAAAAATGCATTTTAACAAAAATGGTGGTTCTTTAGCACCAACTGGTTCTTTAGAATTTTTCTTTGATAGAAAAGCACTTTTTGAATTTAATAAGACTGAAAATATGGATCTTGAAGAATTAGAATTAGAGTTAATAGATTCAGGTCTTGAAGAGATTGAAGAAGATGATGAAGAAGGAATTGTATTAGTCACTGCAGATTACAAAGATTTTGGTACTTTGAATAAAGCATTTGAAGATATGGGAATAGAACTTAGTAAAGCAAAACTAGAAAGAATTTCAAATAATCCTCAAGAATATACAGAAGAACAACAAGAAGAAATTGGAAAGTTATTAGAAAAGCTTGATGAAGATGATGATGTTCAAGCTGTGTTTACAAATATGGCATAATTTATTAGCAAAACCGTAAAAGGTTTTGCTTTTATTTTGAAGCTACAAACTTTCGATCCAAAAATATTCTTGCAGATTTAGGTAAAGAATTAATTTGAGCTTTTAATATTTCATCTTTTCTCTCTTCTTTTGATATAGTTTTAATATGGGTTGAACATGAATTCGGCATATTTACTAGTGAAACTAAGTTAGTATTACCCCAAAGACCAATTTTTTTGTCTCTTGCATAATCCATTGCTCTAGATAGTCGCATTTTAAGTTTACTTGGAACACTTATATCTTTTTCATTTACAATTGCATAACCATCTCTAACTAATTTATAATTTAATTCATGATTTTCTAACCAAACTTTTTTCACGCCATTTTTTGTTATATCAACTATATGATATTTAATATTTTTTTGATCTTTTAATAACTTATTCATATATGCGATAGAACTTTTTTTCAATTGATCTTTAGTTTGAAATGAGACTTGTAGATTTTTATAGTCTGCATTTGCAAAAATATTTATACCTGCTAAATGTATTTTTTCTATTTTTCCATTTGCTTCAACTTTTAATATGTTTTCACTAACTATATCTACTAGTTTACCACTATTTGCAAATAAAGTTGCACTTAAAATTAATCCACTCAATAAAATTTTTTTCATTTTTCTCTCCTATGTTTTATTCAAAAAGTATAGGAAAGTATTATTAATTATTTGTTAATTTTAGATAGAATAATTTCTTAATAGGTAAAAAAATTAATTAATTTTCTTACCTAAATTAGCACCAGAATTTCTAATTGGAGTTTTTATTCTTGGATGAGTTTTTTTTATTTCTGCAATTACTTTATTAATATTTGCGATTCTCGTACTCGAATTTGGGTGAGTAGAGAAAAATTCTGAACCTTCTTTTTTCCCTGCACTCATATTTTTCCAAAAATTAAGTGCTTCATAGATATTATATCCTGCTTGATACATTAAATGAATACCTATTTCATCTGCTTCATTTTCTTGCATTCTTCCATATGGAAGCATAACTCCATATTGAGAGCCTAATCCAAAAGCTATATTAAAAGATTGAGTTAAGTGTGGTGCTTGAGAACCTAATATAATATTACCTATAAGTTGTGCACCATTTGCTAACATTCCAGAACTGACTCTTTCCGCTCCATGTCGTGCTAACGCATGTGCAATTTCATGAGACATAACTGTTGCTAATTGGTCATCATTTTTTGCAGCTTTTAAAATCCCAGTATAAACTACAACTTTTCCTCCCGGTAAACAAAAAGCATTTTGGGCTTTGTTGTCAACTAAGTTAAATTCCCATTTGTAATCATTTCTATTAACAACTTTTGCAATTCTATAGCCAATATCTTTAACTCTTTTTGCATCTCTTGTATTATAGATAACTTTTGATTTTTTAAGAGTATCATTATATGATTTTTCACCTAATGCTAATTCTTGTGATTGTGACATTAGAATCATTTGACTTCTTTTTGTAACAGGAGCCTTATGTGTACATCCGATAAATAGTGTAGCTATACAAACTACAACAATATATTTAATGATTTTCTGCATCTTATCCCTTATTTATTTTAAATTTTACCATTTTACCAACAATATCTCCAAAGAATAGAACATCTTTTAATACTGCGTAACTACAAAATCCATTATTATTTAATGATATAAGTAGTTCACCTCTTTTACTTTGAAATATTTTTTGATTTATAAATGCTGTAAATTTTGATTTATCATTTGTTTTTAAAACTTTATTCATTTGTTTTAATTTTTCTGGAGTTGGCATTAAAATATTTATAAGACCTTTTGTTTTATTAGCGCCAACTGCATTTAAAGTGTATTCTTTCCCTTTTTCGTAATTAACTATTTTTTTATTAATATTAAAAAATAGTGATAAAATATCATCTTTTGCAAAATAATTTAATTCTGAATTTTTCTCTTTATTTATATTGATACTAATTTCATTAAATGAACTATCCATTTTTTTTATTTTTCCAAATCTCTTATCATTCAACAAAATTTTTTTATCTTTATGGTTAAAAATATATGTTCTAACTCTTTTTTTATGGTCATCTTTTTTTGTTTTTATAAATTTACTAGGTATAAATTGATTATTTATAACTTGCCCATAACTCTCATATATTTCTTCTCGATTATTTGTTAAATATTTTGCCATACCAGTTGTTTTAGCTTCAATTTTCAATTTGTATAGATTCTTATTTATTTCTAAAGTAGTTGTAGCAACTCCCAAGTCTAAGAAGTCTCCATAAGTTATATCGTATTGAGCTTCAATGTGTTTGGCAAATAAATTAAGATTTAGTACTAAAAATATTAATAATAAAGTTAGTTTTTTCATGCATCAATTATAACATAAATGTTGTATAAAAAAAGTGAAAATCTAAGGAAATAAGTTCTAATATTAAACCTTAATAACATAAATTCCTTCAAACTCTACACAAGTTTTTTCATCTTCAATTATTAGAGATTTTATTTTAAGTGAAGCACTTCCTTTAAGTTCAAGTTTTTCTTTTACTACTTCTAATTGTTCATGGCTTGGTAAAATAGTTTCACAATAGATATTTTTTCTAACAGGGGCTCTATATGCTGTATCACTTTTAATAATTGCAATCATACTATTTTTATAACCAAGTTCCTCAACTTTTAAAAAACATGCACTCCATGCTGAAATAGTAACTATTGTACTTAGACTTCCAGCAAATCCAGTGCCTTTATCATTTATATTTATTTCAAGAGGTGCCGTTGTAATTAATTTTTTGTCATCAATTGCTTTTGCATGAAGTTGAATGAGTTTTGTCATAGGAATTTCAGAGTGTAGTTTATTCTCTAACTTTGTTAACATTAATCTTCCTTTTCTAATGTATCTATAAAAGAGTAAATTTCTTCAAATAACTCTTTAGTATTTTCTCCTTTTATAATAATATGATTATCTAAATCTAACATTAATAGTTCTTTTTTTTCTGACTTAATTTTTTCATAAATCTCATATGCAGAACTTGGGTTAACTACAGGGTCATTTTTTGCTTGTATAATAAAAGTTGGTGTTTTAATTTTAGGTATATTTTTTTGAGTTTTCTTCATCAATAAACTTAATTGTTCTATTGAGTCTACATAGTGTTTATTATAATTTACTTCAGGATTTTCAGAATCATTATCTAGATATTCTTTTCCATAACTTTTGGCATTGAATGCTTCTACTAAATCATTCCAAAAAGACAAGGCCGGTAAAAGAGTTTTTATTCTAATATCATTTAAATGTAATGCAGCATTTATACAAATTATTCCACCAATCTCTTCATAACATTTTTTTGTACTTAGAAGTGCTAAAAGTCCTCCTGTAGAAAAGCCTATTATATATATTTTTTTATACTTTAATGTGGCAATGGCAATGGCTCTACATAGCGAAAGATACCAATCTTGCCAAGTTGTCCCTTTTAAATCTTTTGGGCTTGTGCCATGTCCTCTAAGTCTTGGTGCATATACATTGAATCCCTTAGTATGAAGATACTTTGACATTTCTAGTACTTCTTTTGGAGCTGATGAAAAACCATGAAGTGTTATAATACATGAATTAGAATCACTATTTTCAAAAGAGAATGGAATACCAATTTTTCTTGGTTTCAAATCTTCATCTGCAATATACTTTGCATAGTCATTTTCATATTCAAAAACTTCTTCAATTTTTAATAGTTCATATAGCTTTTTATTGATTTTTTCGTCTGGTAAATTAACTAAATCTTTAACTATCTTATTAACTTCATCAATGATTAATATTTCATTTAAAATTACACGTATGATGTTTCTAAGTCTAATTGTATGATGAGTATATGAATTTAAAAGATTTTCTTTATGTAATATATATTCATTATTGGTTTCTGTTAAAATTTCATCTTTTAGTGCAACTTTTAAAATACTTTCAAAAGGCTCATATGCTTCATATGATACAAGTTTGATTATATCACCATTTAGATTTTCATTAAAATACATACAATTCATTTTTATAGAATTTGCAACAAGATATAAAACTCTTTTAAAATGAATTTTATTAATTCTTTTTTTAGGACTCATAAATAGTGTTAATGCAAAAATATGGTCAAAGTTAACTGTTAAACTTTTGTATATTTTTGTCATAAAATTATGTGTTAAAGAATATCGATATTTGTTAATTATTTTAGCTTGATTCAACTCTTTTTGATAAATATCATCTAATATCTTTTTTGTACTTATTGGCTTAAGTATTTGAATTGTGATTTTTGAGTTTAATGCAATATTCCCTTCCATTTCTAATTCTTCTAAGAAATTATCACCAATATTATCTAGAAATTTTACAGCCATATCTGTTAGAAAATTTTTCCCTGTTCGTAAGTTTGAATAGGTGATATTTATAGGTACTATCATTGTTTCATTTTCTTGTATATCCTGTCTCTTATACACATCTCCGAGCCCACGAGACCAGAGAGGATCTC
>CAJXPH010000109.1 GCA_913057765.1 uncultured Campylobacteraceae bacterium | reverse complement strand
GGCAGCGTCAGATGTGTATAAGAGACAGGAAAAAAAGTTTAAAAACTATCAAAAAGAAATAAGAAAACACATAGAAGATAATACTAGACAACATACCTTGCTTTCTCAAAAATCAAAAATGGCTGCAATGGGTGAAATGATTGGAAACATAGCTCACCAGTGGAGACAACCTTTATCAACAATAACAACTGCGGCAACAGGAATGAAAATACAAAAAGAAATGGGAGTATTAAATGATGAGCTTTTTAATGATTCAGTTGATGGAATTACAGAATCCGCAATTTTTTTATCTAAAACAATAGATGATTTTAGTAATTTTTTTAAACCAGATAAAGAGAAAAAACTTATTAATACAAAAAGACTTTTTGAAAAAACTGTTAAGTTAGTTAATGCCCAATATAAAACTAAAAATATTGAGATAATTGATAATATTGAAAATATAGATTTCTTAACACTTGAAAATGAATTAATACAAGTAATTTTAAATATATTTAATAATTCACGTGATGAATTAATAAAAATAGAAAATGAAGTTTTTCGAAGATTAATTTTAATAGATACTTTTAAAAGAAATAATCAAGTAGTTATTCTTATAAAAGACAATGGAGGAGGTGTTCCTCTTGATATTATTTCCAGAATCTTTGAACCATATTTTACTACTAAACACCAATCTCAGGGAACAGGGATAGGTCTTTACATGAGTGAAGAAATTATTACTAAACATTTACAAGGAAAACTAGAAGTTATAAATGAAACTTTTGAATATGATAATATAGAATATCATGGTGCAACTTTTAAAATTGTGTTGGATATAAAAGAATAGTCATGAACAAAATAAAGGCAATTATTTTAACGATTTTTCTGATCACAATCGGTGCTTTATTATCTGCATACTATGTTTATTCTGCTGCTAATTCTCAACATGATATATCTAAAAAAATGTTATTTCAAGAGGCTCGTGCACATTTTAATAATATAGTAGTAACTAGAAGTTGGAATGCAAAACATGAAGGAGTTTATGTAAAAGCTAAAGATGATTTAAAGCCTAATAAATATTTATTAGATAATCATGACTATACTAAAAATGGAGAACTTCTTATTAAAGTAAATCATGCATGGATGACAAGACAAATATCTGAATTATTAAATATACGAAGTAAATACAATTATAAAATCACTAGTTTAAATCCATTAAATCCAGATAATTATGCTAATAAATTTGAAAAAAAAGCTTTAATAAAATTTGAAAAAGAAAAAATTCTCGAATATGCAGATTTTAATAAAAGTGGTAGTAGATTCAATTATATGCGAGCTTTAAAAGTAGATCAAACTTGTTTGGAATGTCATGCTATACAAGGTTATGAAATAGGTGACATTAGAGGAGGAATTAGAGTAACTATTCCTACTTTAGAGTATAGAGATTTTAATAATCAAGTAGAAATAAAAAAGAGATACACCTATATTCTTATTGTTATAATTTCTTTAATTTTGTTCTTAATCACAATTTGGTTTATAAATAGTATTTTTACAAAACATGAAACAATCATAAAAATTTCTAAAAAACATGAAATATTATCCCAACGATATGAATATGCGATTAATGGCTCTTATGATGGATTATGGGATTGGGATTTATTAACAAATGACGTATATTTTTCAAAAATTTGGAAAGGAATGTTAGGTTATGAAGATCATGAATTATCAAATTCATTAGAAACCTGGGAATGGCTAGTTCATCCTGATGATTTTGAACAAGCACGACAAGATATAAAAGCAAATCATGAAGGTAAAACTAATTATTATGAAAATATTCATAGATTAAGACATAAAGAGGGCTATTGGATTTGGATTCTAGATCGTGGAAGAACTATTTTTGAAAATGATAAGCCAATAAGAATGGTTGGTTTTCATAGTGATGTTTCAAAACAAAAAGAGTTAGAGCTTACATTAAAACAAAGTCAAAGAAACCTTGAAAAAGCAGAAAAAATGGTTAATCTTGGACATTGGCGCTTAGATATAAGAACAAAAGATTTAAGTATATCTTCTTCTATGAAAGATATTTTAGGTCTTGATTCTGAAGATGAAATAGGTGTTAATGATTTATTAAAAAATTTAGTTCATGATGATGATAAAAGAAGAGTACTTGATAAATATATAAGCTCGGTAAATAAGGGAAAAGCTTATAGAATTGAATATAAAATTGTAAGAAAAAATGATAAAGAGATTAGATATGTTGATTGTAATGTTGAACATATTAAAGATAAAAATGGGAAAGATATTGTTTCTATTGGGACTATACAAGATGTTACGGAATTTGCATTAGTCCAAAATGAACTAGTTATTTTAAGACAAGCAGTAGAACAAGCACCAATTACTTTTGTAATTACTGATATAGATGGCAATATTCAATATGTTAATCCTGCTTTTACAAAAGTAACTGGATATACATCACAAGAAGTCATTGGACAAAATCCAAAGATTTTAAAATCTGATTATATTGATGCTAAAGAATATAAAAATCTTTGGGAAACAATATCTTCTGGTAAAACTTGGAGTGGAACTTTTAAGAATGTTGATAAAAACGGTAAAGAGTTTTGGGAGTTAGCATTTATTTCCCCTATCATATCAGAAAAAGATAATGAAATAAAAAACTATTTAGCTATTAAACAAGAGATTACAAAAGAGATATATTTAAAAAGAGAATTAAAAGATAAAGAAGAACTAATGATTGCCCAATCAAGACATGCTGCTATGGGTGAAATGATTAGTATGATAGCACATCAATGGAGACAACCAATTGCTGTTGTGGCAATGGGAGCAAACAATATGCTTGCAGATATAGAACTTGACATGGTTGATAATATAACTTTAAAAGAGAATGCTGAAGATATTATAACTCAGACTCAATACTTATCTCAAACTATTGAAGATTTTAGAAACTTTTTTAGACCAGATAAAGACAAAGAAATATTAACAATTAAATCAATTTTTGGTGAAGCATTAGGTGTTGTTGGTAAAACTTTAGAAAACAATAATATTGAGTTAATAGAAGAGTATACTTCTAATGTAGAGATCGAAACTTTTTCCAGAGAGCTTCTTCAAGTAATTATTAATATCATTAAGAATGCAAAAGAAGTTTTACTTGAAAATAATATAGAAAAAAAAGTTATAAGAATAAATGAATACTTAAATGATGATAATATTGTAATAGAAATTAGTGATAATGCAGGTGGGATTCCTCCTGAATTTCTCGAAAAAATATTTGATCCTTATTTCACAACAAAAAATGAACTTGCAGGGACAGGATTGGGGCTTTATATGTCAAAAACAATTGTTGAAAAACATTTAAATGGTTCAATCAATGCTTATAATAAAGATGATGGTGCATGTTTTGAAATAGTATTTAAAGCCTATAAGGAAGTATAATGTCAGAATTAATTTATTTAAAAGAAAAAGCTAGTAATTATAGTGTTTTAATTGTTGAAGATAGTACACATATTCAAAAACAGATGAAGAATTTTTTAGGAAAATTGTTTAAAGAAGTTTATTTAGCTGAAAATGGGTTAGTCGGATTAGAAGTGTTTAAAGAAAAAAAACCACATGTGATTTTAACTGATTTAACAATGCCTGAAATGGATGGATATGAGTTTGTAGAAGAATTATTAAAAGTTAGTCCTAAGTCTAAAATTATAGTTGTTTCTGCGCATGGATATGAAGAAAATATCATTAAATTTAAAAATATGGGAGTGGTTGGTTTTATCCAGAAGCCAGTAGATTTTACATATTTAGTAAAGTCATTAATTAAAGCTATAGATAAATTAGAATCTGAATTAATATCGAGCAATTCAAAAGATATAGTTTTTGAAAATAAAACTTTAGAGAAATTAAATGATATTAAAAAAAGTGGTGAAAAGATAGAGTTAGTAAATTCATTTAAAGGTTTACCTTTTGTACATGTTGCATTTATTAGTAATATGACAAGTAATACTATATCTATACAAACTGAACCAATACAAGTAAAAGCAATTAGATATGAGAAAAGTACAATACTAGAGGTTGATGGACTATTTATTCAAGCAACTCTTTATGATTATAATGAGAAAAACCAAGAATTAATTTTTAAAGATTTTATAGAATTAGATATTAGTGAAAATAGTATTAGGGAATTTACAGTAGGACCTGATGAATTATTTAACGCATCAGTTTTTTATAATAGTGAAAGGTTTTCTTATGAACCAGTTGCTATATCAAATAAATCAATTTTGTTTGAAACCAACCACTTTGATGAGTCCTTTAATATTGATGATGAAGTGGATATTGTAATAGGATTTAGTACTGTATATACAGCTGCGTATGAAAATGAGATCAGACATAAGGAGAGACTATCTTGTAGTGGAAAAGTCTTAAAAATTATTCATCTTCCTCATTCTCTTACAAAGATTGTATGTTCATTGGAGCTTAGTTTAGGGAATAAAAAGATTTTAGAAAAATATATTTATCAAAGAGAGATGAATATAATAAAAGAATTTAAAGAATTAAAATTTAATCTTTAAGTAAATTGTATTCTAAAACCTACCCCTGAAATATTAGTAATAGTATTTTTCCCTACTTTTTTTCTAAGTTTGTTTAATACGTTTTTTAATGCAGAATCAGTTACTTCAAAGTTATCCTGCCAAACTTCTGTTTTTATCTCCTCATGTGAAATTACTCTTTGATTATTTTGAATAAAATATTCTAGAAGGTCAATTTCTTTCGCAGTTAAATCAATTTCTTGTTCATCATCTTTTGTATAAAGTTTTTTACGCATTACATTGTATGATATGTTTTCTTGGAAATCTACTATATATTTTGCATTGTTAATGATCTCTTGAGAAGCTTTTAAAAGTGCATTATTTAGTATATTAAAATCAATAGGTTTGATTAAATAATCTACTAGTTTCAATTTCGTAGCCTCAAGTAAATAATTTTTCTCAGTATATGCAGTTAATAAAATAACAGGCATGTAAGAATCAATTTCTCGTATTTCTTTTATGAAATCAATACCGTTAGTTTTGGGAAGATTAATATCTGAAATAATAATATCTATTCTATTACTCTTTAAAACTTCAACTGCATTTTCTACACTTTCATGTGAAAAAACTCTATGTACTAGTAACTCTAATGTTTTTGCAATATTCTCTCTTATGTTCTTTTCATCTTCAATATATAAAATATTGAGATGTTTAAGCATAATTTTAAAAGAATTTTTATTATTTTTATCTGATGTTATCATATTGTAAACTTTTTATGGTAAAATATCATTAATTATATAATAAAATAATTTATATTGCAAACTTAATTAGTCTAACTAATAAAATTATTTAAGATTTATATAAATTTAGGTTATAAATTCTATTAGGGGAGAATTACATGAAACAACAAATTGCCTTAGCAGGTATATGCCTGTCACTGCTAATCAGTTCATCTAACGCAGTAAGTTTAAGGGATAGTGTAGAGAAAGCATTAAATACGAATCCAGATATTATTGCTGAGAAGAAAAATCAAGAAGCATATAGAAAATATGTAGATGATAGAGAAGGTTTATATTTACCTACTCTTGACATAGAGTCTTATCTTGAAAAAGCAAGAATCGAAAAAGATTTTGATGATGCTACTCCAGATACTAAAGCTACTGAAGATGGTTATAATGCTGCAATTATCTTTAGACAGTATTTATATGATGGAGGATCAACTCCTTCACAAGTTTCTGAAGTAAAACATCAAGAATTGGCGAATAAGTATAGAAGTTTTTATGCGATTGAAAATACAATCTTAGAAACTGTGAAAGCTTATACTGGGTTAGTTCAATCTGATGAGAAGTTAGCTTTAACATACGATATGATTAAAAACCATGAAGAAAATCTTGCAACTGCAAAAGAAAAAGAAGAAATTAGTGGTGAGGTTTTAGAAACATATCAAGTAAGTTCAAAGTTAAATTTTACAACTGACAAATATATTGAAGAGCAAGATGTTAAAGAAACTGGTATTGCACAATATATTAAACATGTTGGAGAAGAGCCAATAGGTAAAATCTGTAGACCAGCTATAGATGAGGCTAAAGTGCCAACAACTTTAAAAGATGCAATAGAACTTGCAGTTTTAAGAAATCATAGAATTCTTGAACAAATAGAGAAGATTAAATTACAAAGAGAAAAAATAGCTCAATATGATGCAAGATTTTTGCCAAGTTTAAACTTGGAATTAAAAGCATCAATTGATGATGATTTAGAGTTAAATGAAAATGGTACTCAAAAAGACAGATATGCTAGATTAAATCTTAACTGGAATTTATTCAACGGAAATAGAGATAATATTAGATCTGAACAAGAAACAATTTTCTTACAAGAGCAAAAGAAAACTTTAGATGAAATTACAAATGATGTAGTTGCTGAAATTAAATCTTTATATAGTAAATTCTACAAAAATAAAAAAAGAATTGAAGCTCTTAAAAAATACGTTGTTGCAAATGTAAATATTGTTGAAGTATATAGAAATGAATTTGAAGCAGGAACTAGAACATTTGTTGATATTTTAGATGCTGAAAGTGAATTATATAATTCAAGTACTAGTTTAATTAATATGGAATATGCAGCATTAAATAATTACTATGATTTAATGTTTAACTTATCTCAATTAACTGATACTGTACTATCTGCTGAAAACCAAATTTGTGATAATGTTGCTCCAAGAGTATTAGATTATACTCCTAAAGAACAAGATAAACAAAGTACATCTGAATTAGATGGTTTAATTAGTGATGGAGATAGTTCAATTATTAGTAAAGAATTAGGTTTAGATACTGAAGTTACAGAAACAGCCTCAAGTGATGCTATGAAAATGGCTACTTCTGAGTATAAAACATTCTTAGATGCACCAAAAGGTTATTACACAATTAATATTGCTACGAAAAATGGTATGGCAGCAGCAAGTAAATATATTAAAGATAACAATCTTGGTGATGATGCTTACGCATTTGAATTTGGACCTAGTATGAAAAGTGCAAAAATTTTATATGGAGTATATAGTTCAGTTAAAGAGGCTAAAGCGGCAATGAAATCTTTAAGTTCATCAGTACTTGATAACAAACCATATATTGATAATATTAGTAAACACCAGGCTTTATTCGCTAAGTATAATTAATAGAGGCATAGTTTGCAAGATATAAAAGAGACAGAAAAAAACCTTAGTACCCTAAAAGATAGAAGAACAGTAGACACATTATTAGAGTGTCTACTGTTTCTTGCTAAATTTCATAAAAGAGAAACGTCTGCAGAATCTTTGAAATTTGATTTACCTATTCATAATAGGTCTTTTGATGTAGATATGTTTATACAATCTTCAACAAGAATAGGATTAGCTAGTAAAACTGTAAAAAGAAAAATTAATAAACTTACAAAGTTAGCATTACCAGCAGTTTTAATTTTAGAAAAAAATAGATCTTGTATATTGTTAGATTATGATGTAGAAGAAAACTTAGCAAAAGTGATAATGCCAGGTCTTAGTTCTGGAGAAACAATTTTAAGTCTTGAAAAGTTGAATTCAGAGTATACAGGTGAATTAATTATTATTAAACCAGAGTTTAATTTTAATAATAGAGTAGAGAAAGAGGTTTTAGTTGAAAATCCAAAAGAGTGGTTCTGGGGAACACTTTTTAGAAATAAAGGAATTTATAAGCAAGTTATTATCGTTTCACTTTTTATAAATCTTTTTATATTAGCAACACCATTATTTACTATGAATGTATATGATAGAGTACTTCCAAATAATGCAATTGAAACTATGTGGGCACTTTTTATTGGTATTTCTTTTGTTATGGTTTTTGATTTCATATTAAAAGTATTAAGATCATATTTCTTAGGGATTGCTAGTAAGCGAACAGATACAATTATTTCTAACAAAATTTTTAATCATGTATTAAACATAAAAATTGATTCAAAACCAGCTTCTACTGGACAATTTGTAAGTAGATTACAATCTTTTGAAAGTGTAAGAGAATTCTTTACAAGTGCAACAGTTGCTGCATTTGTTGATTTCCCATTTGTCATTATTTTTGTAATAGTAATTTTCTATATTGGTGGGCCATTAGCTTATATTACTATAGCAACGGTATTTTTATCTATAATGATTTCATGGTATATGCAAAGACCACTTAAAGCACTGATTGAAAAATCTGTAAAAGAAGAGCAAATCAAACACACTACTTTGATTGAAACTATTTCAGGTTTAGAAATTATTAAAAGTGTTAGAGCTCAAAATAGAATGAGAACAAACTGGAATCAATCAGTTACTAAAACAGTACATTATGCAGATAAAGGTCATTTCTTATCTCAAAGTATTACATACTTTACTGCTTTTATATCTCAGTTTTCAAATATTGCAATTGTTGCGGGTGGAGTATATTTAGCAAGTGAAGGTGAAATAACTATGGGTGCAATAATTGCATCTATGATATTAAATGGGAGAGTAATTGCTCCAGTTTCACAACTTGTTGGGTTGATTATTAAATTTGATAAAACGATGTTGTCTTTAAATAACCTTGATGAGGTTATGAAAATGCCTGTTGAAAAAGAAAATAAAACTTATATCAATAGACCTGATTTAAAAGGTAAAATAGAATTAAAAGATGTGATGTTTTCATACTGTCTCTTATACACATCTCCGAGCCCACGAGACCAGAGAG